>JAEUQZ010000600.1 GCA_016788965.1 Anaerolineae bacterium
ACCTTGTGAAAAGGTGTCCTCTCCTCAGTCGTGGGTAGGTGAGCGATCCCATCAGACGAAGGAGATGGGCAGGGCGCTGTGACGGAGGCCGTGCCAGGCGAGCGCCAGGGCGATCACGCGGTCGTCGTGGAGGCCGGAGGGGGCGCTGTAACGCCAGTTGCCGGCGGGCTGGCGCTCGACGGTGTAGGCGGCCAGCTCCGAGAGCAGGGATTCATCCGGCTGGAGGGCGAGTTGGCGGCGTTCAATGGCGAGGGCCAGGGCGTCGATGAGGGTGGGCTTGCTGGTGGCGGTCATGGCGAAGGGGCGCATGGGCAGTCCTTCGGCCTGGAGCGCCTCGATGTTGGGCGAGCCGATGCTGTTGGATTCGGCCCAGACGACGACAGGACGCCAGCGGTCATAGACGGCCTGGAGGCGTCCGCGCTGGAGGTCCCAGCCGATGCCGGTGAAGGCGTCAATGGCGACCAGGCGGTGGTGATCGGCGTCGAGGACGACGATGGCGGTGAGGTCGTTTTCGCGACCCCAGTCGATGCCGGCCACGTAGCGGACGCCGGGGACGGGTTCGGCGTCGAGCGGGGCAGTGGCGGCGGCCTGACTAGCCCGGAAGACGCGGCCGCTGTCTTCGACGCACTCGGCCAGATACTCCGCGCGCCAGATGCGCTCCGGGGTCTGCTGGCGGATGGTTTCCAGTTCAGCCGGATCGATGAGCGGGGTATCGAAGCTGGTGAAATGGAAGCTGCGCCAGCCGGTGCGGCGCTGTAAGCCGTTGTGATAGACCTCCCAGAAGGTGTTGCGGCCGGCGGGCGAACTGAGGAAGAGCGCGCCGCCGGAGCGGTCGAGCAGCATGGGACGGACGACCTGCGGCCAGACGCTCGACTCCATGAAGGCAGCTTCATCCAGGACGACGAAATCCAGCCCAGCGCCGCGCAGGTGATCGGGCAGGTGGGCGCTGTGGATGGCGATGGAGCCGCCCTGGCGGAAGTCCAGGCGGCGGGTTTGTTCATGCACGTTCAGGCCGGGCAGATCACGGCAGGCGGTTTTGAGTTCAGCCCAGACGTGATCGGCCATGGCGTAGGTGGGGGCGAGCCACCAACATTTTTGACCACGGGCGGCGGCGGCGAGGATGGCATAGAGGCCGACGAAGGTTTTGCCGAAACGGCGGCCACAGGCGACGACGCGAAAACGGGCGCTACTCTTCAGCACGGTACGCTGGTTCCGGTGGGGTGTCGGCAAGTGGATCGTCCAGGGTGTCTTCGGGGTCAAGGTCATCCTCCTTTTCCACATGGTGGGCGACCCGGATTTCATAATCCATGGGGTCGATTGGGGGTTGGGCGGGGCGGAAGGCGCGACGGAAGCGCATCCGCTCGATGCGGTCGATGATCTGGACGAGGGCGGCGACGCGCTGGTTGAGGGGAGCGTCTTCGATGGCCTCGTCGATGGAATCGAGCAGGTCACGCGCTTTGGCGATCATGGCGGGGATGAAGGGGGGGGGGGGGGGGCCTCCTCGCCGTTGGGATCGGACGGCCAGAAGGCCGTCCTTACGGGATCAGGTTGGGGCGGATTTGTCGCTAATGTCGTCAGTGTCGTCAGTGTCGTCAGTGTCGGATGGAATTGGTTACGCCAACGATGAATACTGCGATCATTAACTCCCGTTTCCTGGGAAGTGAGGGCGACATCGCCGCCATTGGCGATGAGGCGGTCGAGGACGAGACGTTTCTCGGCGTCGGTGTAGCGGCGGGACATGGGTGAGAGTCCTCCTTCAAGGGCGTGCCGGGCGATGCATGGCGATCACGAACGTGAGGCGGATGGGCGGTTTGCGCCGCCAGACACTAAAGTGTCCGGCTGCCGAAAAGCCATGTCCACTAAAGGGACAAAAGGCCGCGCGGCATCCGACTTCATTCGTGAAGGGCCGATCATGGCCGAAGCGTGAACAAGATCGGGTTCATTGCATCGGTTCAACGACGGCGGATGCAATGAATTCTGACGAAACGAACAGTGCGACGGATTCTCAGTATAGAACATTTTTTCTGTTTTAGGGTGACATTTTGGAAAACCATTTGGTGTCTTATGAATGCTTGCACAGTCTCTCGCG
>JAEUQZ010000601.1 GCA_016788965.1 Anaerolineae bacterium
TACAAGCGGCGCACGCCCGTGGTGACCAAAGTGCCACCGGGCACGACACCCCCGCTGCCCGCGACGCGAACCTGACGGCGATCCGGGCATCGACCGCCTTGTGTACCCAAAGGAACAAATGATGACGACCCCGAAACTTTCGGCCATCATTGGCCTCTACAACCAGATGAACGACCGCTTCATGACCGGGGGCTATGCGCCTTACCGGAGCATGTTGGAGATGGTCGAGATCGCGGGCAAGCAGGCTTTAGCCCGCGGGCTGGAATTCACCCACGGCGAAGAGGGCGACCTGAACCTGCGGAGCCTGCCGGAGGTGAAGGCGCGGCTGGCGCAGTACGGGATGGTCGTCTCCGGCGTCAATCCCAACCTGTGGGGACAACCGCGCTGGGGCAAGGGCACATTGGGCGCCAACGACGCGGCCACTCGTGCCCAGGCGGTCGATTACATCCGTTCGGTGATCGACCTCGCGACCGCGGCGGACTGCGCTTATGTGGGACTGTGGCCGGGCCAGGACGGGCACGACTACTACTTCGAGGTCGATTATGGCCGCGTCTTCGAGTGGTGGGCCAGCGCCTTGCAGACATTGGCCGATCACAACCCCCAGGTGCGGCTGGGGCTGGAGTTCAAGCCCTACGAGCCGAGAGCCTATTCGTTCATCAACAGCGCGGCCAAGACGCTGCTGCTGCTGGAAGCGGTCAACCGGCCCAACGTAGGGGTGTGCTTCGATGTGGGGCACTCGCTCTATGGCGGCGAGAACTTAGGCGAAGTGGTCGCCATGTGCCAGCGCAAAGGACGATTGTTCCACCTGCATCTGAACGACAACTATGGCAACTGGGACTGGGACCTGAACGTCGGATCGGTGCATTTCCTGGCTTACGTGGAGATGATGTACTGGCTGCGACGGACGGGGTACGATGGCTGGTACTCGATGGACATCTTCTCCTACCGTCTCGACCCGACCGACTCGATGGCCGAGAGCCTGCATTGGACGAAGGCGCTGCACGATGTGATCGACCGGATCGGCATGGACAAGTTGGACGGACTGCTGGCCGCGGGCGACCCGATTGCCACCTCGAAGTTCTTCCGGGAGTGGCTGTTCCGGGCGTGAGATTGACGCGAAACTCGAAGACAGCCGTAGGGCGCTTGTTCACGCCTCGAAAAGGGCGCGGAAAACTCCGCAGTCCCATCCACAAGCCTTCAATGGAGTTGGTATGGGTTTCATACCAGTTGCGGGTCAGGTGTACCTTTTCCCATCCATCTTCGGCATCATCACGCCCAAGATCACCAGCACGGCGCAAGGATCGATTACACGGTACGTGATGGCAGCGCTCAGGGTCGTCTCCAGTTGATCGGAGCTCAAGGATTGGATGCCTTGCAGCACGCGAGGTTGTGGTGAAAGCAGCACGCGCCGCCGTGGATACTCGCCCTAGAGTAAACCAGCGCCTTGTCTTGCGGACCATGTGGCTCCCATTAACCACAACACATTCTTGTCCCGGTGTCTGTACAATGATCTATCCAAACGGTTGAAGATCAAGTGCCTGCGATGCCAGGCCATTTCCTCCATGTTGGGGTTGCACCGCTTCATCGATCGGCATGTTCCACAGCGCATCAAGAGATTTCACAACCGGCTGTGTTCGCTTGAACTTCACCCCATGCAGTATTGCCATCCCGGACAATAACCCCGCCGCCCCTAGACCAAATAGTACATAGCTTGACAGTGGTATTGATGTCAATATCGCACGAAACGCGATAAACTCAGGTCGTTTAGACGAAACGAGGGGCGGAAGGAGGGGAAACGCCACGATCAGAAACAGAAATACCATCCGATTGAATGCGCGCCGATAACGAGGTGACGGTCGCACGTCAGCATCTCCGATCACACAGTGCTTCACTTCCCATGAAACGCCAATTTGGGGGTGAGGCAACAGTGAATCGGTTCATGAATACGGGTGAAGTGCTTCCGCTCATCGTGTGAAAAGGTGGCTCATCATGAGCAGACTAGACATTATTCGGAATAGGGTAAAATGGAGGAATGCTACACTACGAAGATTTGAAAAACAAACCAAGAGAATTGTTG
>JAEUQZ010000602.1 GCA_016788965.1 Anaerolineae bacterium
CACGCCCGTCTTGCCATCCAACCGCACGGCCGCGTCATCGGGCACATCGATGCTGATATCCCCCACGCCGCCGCTGATGGTGAAGGTGATGGCCGCGCCTTCTGCGATGCGGATGTCAGCCTCGCCCGTGCCGCTGTCCAGGCTCACCGCGTAACTCTCATCCATCGACGGCAGGCTCAGCGTGACCTTGCCGACGCCGGCATTCACATCCAGCCCGCGCAGTTTCACGTCGCGCAGATCGAGGTTGCTTTCGCCGACCCCGGTGCTGACCGTCAGGTTCATGGGCACATCGGGACTCAGCGCCACATCCCAGCGCAGTTCATCTTCGGCGCTGCCGAAGCCGAAGAAATTGGTGAAGCCGAAGCTGATCGACTGGTTCTTCTGCGTAAGCGTGACGGTCTTATCCGTCGTGCCGGAGACATTGAACTCCACTTCGCCGATGTAATTCAAATCGGCGGTGAAGAGCTGGTTGGAGTCCTGAAGGGCGCGGACGTTGGCCTGGGCGATGCCCATCTGGAGATCGACCAGCGCCGACTGAGCATCCCCGCGCGGCTCCTCGAAGTTGGCCTGTTTCACCTCGATGTTCTGCACCCAACCCAACGCCGGGCCGACCAGCATCAGCACGATGATCAGGGCGACGGCTCCGATGGCGATGAGGGTGCGGAGGCCGGGATTGCCCCGTCCCAGGAGAATATCGAGGCCGATGGCGACGAGGATTAACGGCCACAACCGGAAGAGCATTTCCAGGTTGGCCGCCCGCAGAATGCCGGCATTGCCCAACAGCCAGATGACCCCGACGCTGATCAGGATCACCGGCCAGAACAACGACCGGTTGCTATACCGTGGTGACATGGTGGACATAAACATACTGCCTTTCTGATGCACAGGCGCGGACTGACCTGCCGGACGCGCCGCGCCAGCCGATGTCCGGGATCGGTTATCCATGAAACTGCTTTAGAGCGTGTTATGAACTTCTCGTGCGGTTTTTCCCCTCAACGCCAGCCTTACTCCCCCTCTGCCACGAAGTGGAGAGGGGGCTGGGGGGTGAGGATCAGGGAAGAAGCCGCTGCTGGAGTGCATAACACCCTTTAGCGAACGCGGCTCAACGCTGCGGCTGGCGGCGCAGCAGTAAAACTACCCCGAAGGCGATCAGGATGACCGGCCAGAACTGCGCCAGTGAGCCGCCCAGGTTGCCGAAGAATTCGCCCATGCTTTCGCCAAAGCGCCCCATCGTTTCGCCGAAGTTGCCGAAGAATTCCCCCATGCTGCGACCGAAGTTCCCGAAGAACTCGCCAATCGAGTTCATGTCGAACACGCCCATATTGACGAGCAGGAAAACCAGGCCGATCCCGATCAGAACGAAAGCTGCCGCCCGGCCATTCGACCGGGGCGAGTCGGATTCGGCGATGACGACTTCGTTCTTGCGCTTCTCCATACGACACCCCCTGATTTGTGTCTCAAGCCCTGTTGTAATCTGAATCCCTATACGCGGCGGCAGCACTTCGGGTTGCAGTCCGCCTTACGGATTCAGCCGAAAGATTCGCTGTGGACTTCCAGCAGGCGATTTCTGCTCGCTATATCCCCACACTCTCCGTATGATCTCTGTGTCCTCTGTGCCTCTGTGGTTCGTCTTATCTTTCCTTTGCGTCCTTTGCGTCTGCTCTGTATATCCCCCACGCCCTCCGTATGATCTCTGCGTCTCTGCGGTTCAAATTGCATTGGATTTTCGTCGTGGGGTGTGATGCCATTTCATAGGGACTTTGCGGTTAAATCTTCTTTTCTCCGCATTCCTTTGCGTCCTCTGCGGCTAAATCTTCTTTTCTCCGATTTTATGTCGCAAAAGTAGACAAAATGTCACCCTAACGGCCCCATTTTGTGCTACGCTGTATCTACGGACGGGTAGGGGCATGATGCATCATGCCCAGCCCACCCGCACGACGACGCACCTTAACAAGCAGACTACGGCCATCCCACTGTCTTTTGTCCCTTCAGTGGACATGGCTTTTCGGCAGCCGGATCACTTTAGTGTCCGGCGTCAAACCGCACCTTTACAATCTATCGCCTGCA
>JAEUQZ010000603.1 GCA_016788965.1 Anaerolineae bacterium
GACGAAGCCATCTACACCGAGTTGAAGTTCCATCAGAACGCCGTCGGCGCGGTTCCCGGCCCGATGGACTGCTTCCTCATTCTGCGCGGCATCAAAACCCTGACGCTGCGGATGGAGCGTCACTGCGCCAACGCCCTTCAGATCGCCCGCTTCCTGGAAGATCATCCCGCTGTGGAAAAAGTCCTCTATCCCGGCCTGGAAAGCCACCCCCAGCATGAACTGGCGAAGCGCCAGATGAAGGGCTTTGGCGGCATGATTAGCATCATCCTGAGCAGCCCCGAAGCTGCCCACCGCATGGTCAGCCGCACCAAACTCTTCGCCCTGGCCGAAAGCCTCGGTGGGGTCGAAAGCCTCATCGAGCATCCCTACAGCATGACCCACGCCAGCACCGCCGCCTCACCGATTGCCGTGCCGCCCGCGCTGGTGCGCCTCAGCGTCGGCATCGAACACGTCGATGACCTCATGCTCGACCTGCGCCAGGCGCTCGAAGGGTAATTCAGCAGCACGCGAGTCTTCAGAAAGCGGAGATGTCATGCAGCAGCCCGAACGCAAATCGCGCCCAGACTGGTTGGAAACCGACGGTGAAATCCGCGAATCTGCGCCTGATGCGGGTCTGACGGGTGTCCTGGATGACCTCCGCGCCAAGAAAGGCACGGGAACGTTCCGCCCGCGGTTCCCGGAACTGCACTTCAGCACCGCCCTGTTTATCGACGACGCCATCAAAACGCTCGTCGATCAGGCTGTCCGGGCGCGGTCGATCATGCCGGATGGTCTCCTCATCGAATGTGAAACCAGTCGCCAGGACTCCGACCGTGCCCGTTTTCGGTTGAGCGGCCGCAGGGCGGGACACCAGATTGCCCAGTTGATCGGGACTTTTCAGCGTTGGGAAGGGGATCGCACCCGGATCGATGGCGATTTCAAACTCTACCCGATCACGGAAGCGAAGCAGGGGAACTCGGCAGGGGTAATCACCGGTCTTGCGGTGCTGGTATTGATGTTCGCGGGAATCCTCAGCTTACTGAGGTCAGGCACTTTTCCTGCCGAGCTGATGATTGCGATGGTCATGATTGGCGTGATCGGCAACACCATCTCCAGCTATATGCAGCGCACGGAGCGGGATCAGCGCCGCCTCAAGCACGCCCTCAACGCCCAGGAGTCCCATGACCTCAATCTGCTGGTGGATATTCTCGTTGCCGCCTACCGCGACCACGATGTGCAGTGGATCAAGCCGCCACAGTGAGGCTAAGTCTCCCCTGAAAGCAGGCATTCAGTTCCATCAAACACGGGCTGTCCTCCGCATCCCCACCGCCTCCGAATGATCTCTGCGTCCTTTGCGTTCTCTGCGGTTCAATCCGCATTTCGTCTTCCGTCTTCCCTAATCCCCAATCCCTAACCCCTAATCCCTCTGCTTGAATGCGCTGCGCCACAAGGCCGCGCGTTCGGTTTCGCTGAGTTCGAGCGACTGCCCCGGCGCTAACCCCTCCAGCGTGACCGGCCCAATCGCCCAGCGCACCAGCCGCAGCGCCGGATGCCCAACCGCCGCCGTCATCCGCCGCGCCTGACGGTTGCGTCCTTCGGTGAGCGTCAGCTTGATCCAGCAGTCGGGTACGTTCTTGCGAAATCGAATCGGAGGATCACGCGGGGGCAGGTCAGGCGCAGTCGCCAGCCGTTCCACCTGCGCCGGGAGGGTCAGCCCGTCGTTCAGCATGACTCCTTTGCGGAGCTGCTCCAACGCCGTCTCATCGGGGATGCGCTCCACCTGGACGAGATAGGTGCGCGGATGCCCGAAGCGCGGCTCGGTCAGCCGCGTCTTCAGCCGCGCGTCATCGGTCAGCAGCAGCAGACCTTCGCTGTCCATGTCCAGCCGCCCCGCCGCGTACACATCCCGTGTGGTGATGTAGTCCGCCAGCGTGGGGCGGCCTTCCCGGTCGGTGAACTGAGTCAGCACCCCATACGGCTTCCAGAAGCGGATCACCCGGCTGGTTTTCACATCGATCAGCGCCGCGCCAGATAATCCAGCAGATCGATCTGGGTGATGATCCCGATC
>JAEUQZ010000604.1 GCA_016788965.1 Anaerolineae bacterium
CCGACCACCGTTCATCTGGGACTGGACGTTCGACCAGTCCGGCCCAGAAAAGAAACATCTCCAGGGCTGCGCCGTGGAGATGTCAGGCTGGGTCGGGGTCGCCGAGGGGGTTAGCCACGACCGGTATAGGAGCCGTCGCGCGTGTCGATGGTGACGGCGTCCCCCGCATTGACGAACAGCGGAACCTGGATTTGCAGGCCGGTTTCGGTGCGGGCTTTCTTCAGCACCTTGCCGGTGGTATCGCCCGCGATCTGGACATCGGCTTCGGCCACGCGCAGGACGACGGTGGTCGGCAGCTTGTAGTCGATGGCGAAGCCTTCGTGCAGGCGCAGTTCCAGCTCCAGGTTCTCGGTGAGATAGAGGACATCATCGCCGAAGAGGTCCTTAGAGGCTTCGTACTGCTCGTAGGTTGAAGGATTCATGAAGTGCAGCATGTCACCGTCGTTGTAGAGGTACTGCACCTTCTCGGCATCGACGAAGATGTTCTCCAGGCGTTCTTCCGCGCCGAAGACGCGCTGGACAGTGTTGCCCGTCCGCAGGTCGAGCAGCGTGGTTTGCATGGAGGCTTTGCCACGCCCCGGTTTGTTGTAGACCGTCTTGGTCACGCGATACAGGCTGTTATCCATCTTGAGCGTCACGCCCGTCTTCAGATCACCTGCTTCGATCATAAGCTCTCTCCTCATCTATGGCTCTGGGTCTGTTCCATAAGCCGATTGTACCAGAGCGTTAGAACAGATTAAATCCTCGGATGGTCGGGGCTGCGCCAGACCTCGACGACCGGATTGCCGACCTGAGCCACATAGCGGCAGCCGCCCCAATCCAGCCAGGACGCGCCGTAATGGTCGAGCCGCGCCTGAATCGCGGCGGCGCACTCGGCGATGAGGCGCTCCGCCCAGGCGTTGGCCTGGCGGAAGGTTGGGGAGAGCCGGGCGCGGAGGCGATCCCAGCCGCGCAGGGGGACGTTCAGGCTGCTGGAACCAACCGCGCCACCGGGGATGAAGAGCGAGTAGTGCAGGCTGCGTTCGATGACGGCGCGGACGCCGGCCTCGTCGAAGACCGGGAGCGCCTGGCGGTAGACGGCCGGATCGCCGATCCACAGGCAGCGGACGGGCAGATCAAGCTGGCGGAGGGTGCTGTCGATTTCCAGGTCGTCCTCCCACATCTGTTTGGGGGTGTGGACGCGCAGAATCCCGCACAGGCTGAAGGGCGTCAGGCTCATCTTGCCCCAGAAGGCCTGGGTACGATCCAACCGGACGCGCCAGGGGAAGGTCGAGTCGCGCCCGAAGGCGGTATTGAGCAGGCTGATGATCTCCGGCGGGATGTCCGCCCCGGCGACGGGGGAATGCTGGAACGGGGTGTAGGGGCTGACGGCGGCATTGTGCCCGGCGCGGGCGTGCCGCTGGCTGAAGCGCAGCAGGCGTGGCAGCAGGTCGATTCCCCAAACGGCATCATGGGCGGGCATGAGCAGGCTGCCCGCGCCGCCGACCTGCTCGGCCACTGCCCACGCGCAGTCGATCCGCGCCCAGCGGTCGGTCATCTGGAGGCGCTGCCAGCGATCCGGTTCCGGCCATTCGAGGCGCTGGGGGGTGTCGGTGTTCGGGGCGGAGAGCGGGTTGGCGATCAACGCGCTGAAGCGGGGGCGTGGAAAGTCGCGCGGGAAGTCTTCCAGACTGGCGGCGGTGGCCTCGTGGTCGCAGATGAGCAGCACGGCATCCCGCGCATCCAGGCACGAAAGCCGGGAGCGCAGCGCCGCGTCGAAGACGAGGCGTTCGCGGCCGGGCACGGGGCGGGGGCGGTACAGGAACTCGGCATCAAGGAAGCGGCAGCCAGCAAACGTCTGGGCGGCCTCGGCGGGATCAGCGAAGATGGGGATGGCGCTCATGCGGCAGGTCAGGTGGCCGAATCCAGTCCCTTGATGGCTCCGTTCCCGACGATTTCCAGAGCGGTATCGCCGGAGGGCGGCTGCATCAACCCGGCGCGGGTATCCCGGAAATAGCGTTCCAGCGGCAGGTCGCGGGTCAGG
>JAEUQZ010000605.1 GCA_016788965.1 Anaerolineae bacterium
CGTGGCTTATGCCGCCCACCTGCTGGATGCCCGCGCCCGCATCCTCATGCCCGGCCATACGCCCCGCCGCAAGGTCGAGGGAGCGCGGCGCTACGGGGCGGAGGTCGCCCTCTTCGGCAGCACCTATGACGAAGCCGAGGCCGAGGCGCGGCGGCTGGAACGCACTGAAGGCTGGACGTTCGTCTCAGCCTATAACGATCCGCGGGTCGTGGCGGGGGGCGGCACGGTCGCGCTGGAAATCCTGGATGATCTGCCGGAGGTGGCCCGCGTGGTCGTCCCGGCGGGCGGCAGCGGCCTCATCAGCGGGATCGGGCTGGCGCTCAAGGCGCATAATCCGGCCATTGAAGTCATCGGCGTCTGTTCGGTCTGCACCCCGGCGCTCTACAACTTCATCCACGGGGGATCGCTGCCGCAGATTTACGATACGCTGGCGGAAGCCCTCTCCGGCGAGATCGAGGCCGGTTCGATCACGTTCGATCTGACCCGCCGCGTCGTAGATCGGGTGCTGCTGGTCGAGGAGACGGCCATCGCCCAGGCCATGCGCTGGCTGGCGCTCGAGGCGGGCTGGATCGTCGAAGGGGGCGGAGCCGTCGGAGTCGCAGCGCTGCAATCCGGCCTGCTCCCGCCGGATGACCGCCCGACGGCCATCGTCCTCACGGGCGGCAATGTAGACCCGCAAACGCTCCAGCGCGTGCTGGCGGGCTGACCCGTCCACCGGCTCTCATCCCATCACTCATCCTTCCATCAGCAAAAAAACATGACATCTGACTGCCGATTGTGACGTTTGTCACTAATGACTTTCGGGGCGGTTTTGATAGCGTTGAAAATGTTGGGAAGATGAAACAAAACACTTCATATTCTTTCCCAGCCTTGAGGAACCGATCATGCCCCACCGCAGATTGCTTTCGGCACTGCTCGCAGGAGGCAGTACCCTGATTGCCATCGGGTTCGCCCTCCTCGCCAGCACCCCCTCGCGTATTGGAGCCAGTCCGCTTCAGGACATCCCGCCGTTCACTGATGCCGAATGCCTCGCCTGCCACACCGATCAGGCGCGGCTGCAACAATTGGCCGTTCCGGTAGAAGAGGAGGCCGAGGCCCTGTCTTCAGGGCCTGGCTGAGGGGGTTCCGTGGCTCCGGTGGAGCCATGGGAGCGCGTCTGGATCGACGCCGAAAAGTTTGGAGATGACGTTCATTCGTATATCAACTGCACCGAATGCCACGGCGGCCAATCGGTGGATGATTTCGATGCCGCCCACGAAGGTCTCGTGACCGAAGTCGTCACCACGCCGGAAGTCTGCGGCCGCTGCCATATCGATGTGGCCGAGCCGGTCTTCGCCAGCCTGCACAGTACCCTGGGGGGATACGATACCTCCCTGTATGCCCGCAGCACGCCGGAAAACCACGCCGCGCTGGAAGAAATGCAGGCCAACCACTGTAACCAGTGCCATACCTCCTGCGGCGACTGCCACGTCAGCCAGCCGACCAACGTCGGCGGCGGGTTGGTGAACGGGCATGTCTTCAACCCGTCACCGTCGATGGCGCGGCAGTGTACCGCCTGCCACGGCAGCCGCGTCAAGAACGAATACTATGGCGCGAATGAAGAAGTGCCCAGCGATGTCCACTTCCGCGCCCGCATGGACTGCATGGAGTGCCATACGGCCGACGCCATGCACGGTATGGGTCAGCCGGGTGTTACCAGCCGCTACGATGGGGCGCAGGAACCGGCCTGCCAGGACTGCCACGAGGACATCGTGATCGGTGATGAAGACGCCGAGATCGAGATGCACGCGGCTCACGACCCGAATGACCTGTCCTGCCAGGTCTGCCACAGCACGACCTACATCAACTGCGTGAACTGCCACGTCGAGCAGAATGAAGAGGGCATCCCGTTCTACACGGTGGAAAACAGCTTCCTGGGCTTCTACATCGGGCGCAACCCGAACCCCACTGAAGAGCGGCCCTATGAATATGTGCCGGTGAGCCATGTGCCCATCGCGCCCGATTC
>JAEUQZ010000606.1 GCA_016788965.1 Anaerolineae bacterium
GCTGCGCCAGACCTTGACGCTGGCTGTCGAGCGGGCGCGATCTGGCGCGGCCGTCCCTGAAGGCGCGGAGGTGTGAGGGGAATACCAATGCGAATTGAACCACAGAGACACAGAGATCACAGAGATCATACAGGGGGTGTGGGGGATTTTCGGAGCAGACACACAAAGTAGGGACGCCATTTTTGGCGTCCGGCATGGGTCAAACAGAATACGGCTTACTGGAAGGGGAAGGCGACGATGGCACAACTGACGATCACCGTGAATGGACGGGCGCTGACGCGCGAGGTGGACGAGTCCCGGACTCTGGCGCAGTTCCTGCGCTATGACCTGGGCCTGACCGGGACGAAGATCGGCTGCGAAGAGGCCGAATGCGGCATCTGCACCGTGCTGGTGGACGGCGTGCCCGTCGATTCGTGCATCTATCCGGTCTGGAAAGCCCGGGGTTGCCAGGTCACAACCATCGAGGGGCTGGCCCACGGCGAGCAGCTTGACCCCCTCCAGAGCGAATTCATCCATCACGGAGCCGTCCAGTGCGGCTTCTGCACGCCCGGCCTGATTATGACCGCCTCGGCGCTGATCGACGAGAAGCCGGATCCCTCCGAGGACGACATCAAGCACGCCCTCAAGGATACCTTCTGCCGCTGCACGGGTTACGCCAGCGTCATCCAGGCCATCCGTTCGGCGGCGCGGATCAAGCGCGGAGCCGAAGCCCTCCCCGTCAACGATCCACCCGTCGATGAACCGATGGAGGTCATCAGCCGCTCGGTTCCGCCCATCGAAGTCACCGAGAAAGTCACCGGGCAGGCCAGATTCACCGACGATTACACCTTCCCCGATATGCTCTACGGGCGGACGCTGCGCTCGCCGCATCCCCACGCCCGCATCCTCAGCATCGATACCCGCCGGGCGAAGGCGCTGCCGGGCGTCCTGGCCGTGCTGACTCATGCAGATGTCCCCGGCGAGAACCTGCACGGCCTGGTCTTCCGCGATTGGCCGGTGCTGTGCGATACCGTCGTGCGCTACGTCGGCGATGCCGTCGCCATCGTCGCCGCCCAGACCGAGGACATCGCCGCGCTCGCGCTCGACCTGATCGAAGTCGTCTACGAGCCGCTGACCGTCGTAGCCGATCCCAAATTCGCCCATTCGCCGGAAGCCCCCATCCTCCATCCCAACCATCCCACGGGCAACCTGCTCAAGCACATCAAGGTACGCCACGGCGACATCGATAAAGGTTTCGCCGAGGCCGATGTGATCGTCGAGCGCGAATACCGCACCCCGACCACCGAACAGGCCTTCCTGGAACCGGAATGCTCGATTGGCGTCCCGCCGGGCTACGATGCTGCTCACGTCAAGCTGACCGTCTACGTCGGCTCGCAGATTCCCTACCAGGATCGGGATCAGATCGCCAAAGCGATGAACCTGCCCCATTCCGCCGTGCGCGTCATCGGCACGCTGATCGGCGGGGGCTTCGGCGGCAAGGAGGACATCGCCGGGCAGATTCATTCGGCCATGCTCGCCACCGTGACCGGCAAACCGGTCAAGATGCTTTATACCCGGCAGGAGTCGCTCATCTTCCATCCCAAGCGGCACGCCACCATCATCCGCATCAAAACCGGCGCGACCCGTGACGGGCGGCTGACGGCCGTCGAAGCCGAGCTTTATGGCGATGGCGGAGCCTACGCCTCGCTCTCCGACAAGGTGATGACGCGGGCGACCACCCACGCCACCGGGCCGTATAACATCCCCAACGCCAAGATCGACTGCTTCGCCATGTACACCAACAACACCCCGTCGGGAGCCTTCCGGGGGTTCGGCGTCACCCAGTCGGCCTTCGCGGTCGAGCAGAACATGGATTTGCTGGCCGACGCGCTTGGCCTCGATCCGCTGGAATTCCGGCGGATGAACGCCCAGAAGGTCGGCGTCACCACCGCCACCGGGCAGCTCCTGCGTGAATCCGTCGGCCTGATAGAGACCATCGACAAGGTGCGCGGCGACATGA
>JAEUQZ010000607.1 GCA_016788965.1 Anaerolineae bacterium
CGCCTCAGCATCGAGCCGCACCTGGACTCGATGGCGCAGACGCCGGAGCAGGCCCTCAATCTGGTCAAAGAGGTCCCCGGCCTCACCCTGACGCTCGATTGGGCGCAGATGGTCTGCCAGGATGTCTTCCACGACGACATCGCCAAACTGCTGGCTCAGTCCCGCCACGTCCAGATCAGACAGGCCGCCCGCGAGCAGCTTCAGACCCCCTTCGACCGCGGCCGCATCGACATCCCCCGCTTCATGCAGTCGCTCAAGGCAGCCAATTACGGCGGCGTGGTCTGCGTGGAATACATGAATACCCCCGGCTGGCACGGCATGATCGCCGTCAACCCCGTGCAGGAGAGCGCCCGGCTGCGGGATGCCCTCCGCCAGGCGCGGGATCAACAAGGGTGATGACTTCGATGCCTCGTCAACGATGGATTTGGATCGGTCTGAGCCTGGCGCTGGCCCTGGTCGTCGTCATCGCCGCGACGCTGGCGCTGACCCCCCAGGAGACCAACCCGGCGTTCGCCGTCGCCGTCGATTTCATGAACGCCGCCGGGAAAGGTGATGATCTGGCGGCGCTGCCCCTCCTCAGCGATGACCTTCAGGCCTGGGTGCAGGCCAACTGCCCGGATGGGCGCGTCTCGGCCTGCATTCAGGCTTACACCCCGCCGGAGTGGGGCGGACTCATCAGCGCCGTGTTCCGCCGCGCCGTCCCCGATGGAGCCGCCTGGAATGTCGATCTGATCGCCACCTACGAGAAGGATCGCGGCTTCAGCGGGGTGTGCAGCGCCTTCCGCGTCGAAGCGGATGCCAGTGGCCGTTGGCGGATTCAGCGCTGGGCCGGCTTCGTCTGGTGCGGCGATCCCGCCTCGCGCAATATGCTGTCCAATCCCGACGCCCCCAACCAGGCCCCATGAACCCACTGCGAACGCCATTCACTCCCCCTCTCCATGCAATGGAGATGGGGCCGGAGTTCTCAAGGGTAGGTTTTTTCATGGCAAATCGATCCGAAGGGATCAATCGCCCATGATTGAGCAGTTCTCAGGAACCCCACAGGGGGTGTTCTTCGGTGAGCCTCGGCCATTTCATGGCCGGGTGACGCCTCTCGACTCACCTCCCGTACTGACAATGCCCCACCCCCTCCGTATGACCTTGGCGTTCTTGGCGTCTTGGCGGTTCATCTACGCCTTGCTCTGGGGTCTGCTGGCGGCTTGCGTCCCCGCCACCGTCCCCGCCAACCTGGATGACACGCCGGGGCCGCCCGTCATCGTCGCCGACGGTTGGTATCGCGGCGTGACCTTCAGCGCCCGTTATCCCGACGGCTGGCGCATCGTCACCGGCGAAGCCCAGCGCCCGCAGTCGGTCGTCTTCGTCGCCCCGGATGAGGTCAGCACCATCACTCTTCAGCTTGGCGACGCGCCCATCAGCGGCGATACCGTCCGGTTGGCGCAGCAGATCAGACTCTCGGAGCGCGTGACCGTTTCCGCCATGTTGGCCTCGCCGGATGCCGCCTGGGAAGCCGTGCGTCCGGTCTACGAAAATACAATCGCCTCGATCAGGCTGACCGAGGCGACGAATTCCGATGGATGAAATTGGGATGCGTTCGGATCAGACCCGCACGATGCCGATCTTGAACTTGCCGGTGCGGGTGAGCGGCTTGGTGGTCGCGTCCGAAGGCTTGGGCGCGGGATTGATCTGAATCCGCACCGTCATTGTCAGATGCCCGAAGGCGATGTTGTCCCCGTCCTGGAGAAGCTGCGGATTGAACGGAGCCAACCGCTGCTGGTTGATGAACGTTCCGTTGCGGCTGCCCAGGTCGGAAAGCTGAACGCCCTCGCCCGTGCATTCGATCACCGCATGGATGCGCGAAATACCCTGCTCCGCCCCGTTGAAGCGCCCCAGGTCGAGGTCAAGGCTCTGGAGCATATACGGAGCCTGCCGCCCCAGGATCAGCCGTTCATCCGGCTGGAGGCTGATGGTGAAAGTTTCCTCTTCCGTCAGGAAGGT
>JAEUQZ010000608.1 GCA_016788965.1 Anaerolineae bacterium
ACAATCGCGCGTACTGGATTCCTGTATCGCAATCTTCCGCACCCGCATATAATAGGGGCAGGTCTTATAGCTCCCTTCGGAGGCTGGCGCAATGAAGCGGCGACGCAGTGCAGCGATCATCCCACTCACCCTGTTGATAGTTCTGTTGGCACTGATTCCAACGTTCAGCGTGCAGGCGGACTTCGGCGTCAACTGGTCGGCGATATTTTTCAACAACCCGAACCTGACGGGAACCGGGGCGCCTCTGGCCGGAATCAACGGCATCAACTTCAACTGGGGGGCTGGCCCGGCCATCGTCAACGGCGTGATCGTGCCGATCACCAACTGTACTGGGCCAGACGGGAGTACATCAGCCGATTGCAGCAACCATTTCTCGGCGCGATTCACTTCGACACAGAACCTCGCAGCCGGGAATTACACCTTCACCGTGTCCAGCGATGATGGCGTGCGGATGTTCATCAACGGGGCCGTGGTGCTGGACAAGTTCATCGGACGGCCGCTGACCACCGACACCTTCACCTACACAGTGACGACCTCCCCGGTGAACATGACCGTCGAATACTACGAGGGCATCGATCAGGCGTCGGTGCAGGTGCAGTGGTTCCCGGCAGGCGGAGCGGTCACGCCCATCGGCACACAGCTATTCCTGACACCCGCGCCGGTGGTCACGGCGGTTCCGCCGCTGACCGTCAGCGTGGTCAGCGTCAAAGGGCTGTCGATCCGCACCGGGCCATACCTGGGGGCATCGCTGATCGGTGTGCTGCGTCCGGGGACGGAGTATCCGCCGATTGCCCGCAACAAGGATGAAGGAACTTACACCTGGTATCTGATCAACACGGGGACGAAGACCGGTTGGGTCTCCGGGCGCTACCTCCAGGTGACGGGCGACCCCAACGCCATCCCGCTGCAAAGCACGGTCTTCGAGCAGATCGACGGCGCAGCGGATACCGGGGCGCTGGCTGTGCCGCGCTCGGTGATGAATCTGCGGCGGCGACCGAGCCAGCGTTCGACGCTGCTGGCGCAGGTTCCCTGGGGCGCGGAGATGCCGCTGCTGGGCCGTACCATCCAGAGCGGGCAGAACTTCTGGCTGCAAGTCCGTTATGAAGGACAGGTCGGCTGGATTTACGCGCCGTATGTCTCGATCCGGGGCGACGTGAACGCCGTGCCGATCCGGTAGCGCAGGATCACAAGCGAAGCAGACGGCGGCCAGGGATGACCTGGCCGCTGTTGTTTTCTGGGGGGTTAACCGGGTCGGGGGGTCTCCGGCTGGCGGCGTTCGATATCGGCCAGGGTCTCGCCGGCATAGCGACAGAGCAGCCCCAACAGCGCCAGATCGTCTTCCGAGAAGGGTTCGTCACCCGGCTGATTGAGCGCCTCGATGACGCCGTAGACGCGGCCATCGCCGATCAGCGGCGCGGCGGCTATCGACTGCGTGTGGAAGGTGAACTGCTCATCGATGGCCTGGGAGAAGCGCGGATCGCGGCGGACATCGCGCACCAGCGTCGGCTCAGCGTGTTCGATCACCCAACCGGCGATGCCGTTGCTGGCCGGAATCCGGTAGCCGAGCAGGTTGGCGGCCAGCGTGCCTTTGACCAGCATGAAGACCAGTTCGTTCTTTTCGTCGTCGAGCAGCATCAGCGAGCCATCCGGCGCGTTGAGCAGGCCGAGGGCTTTGTTGAAGACGCGCTCCAGCAGCGGCAGCAGTTCGGCGTCGCTGGTCATGGCGCGGCTGGTCTGGACGAGTTCGTGGAGGATCTGGACGAATTCGCGCAGGTTGTGGAGTTCCTGCCGAAGCTGTTCATTTTCGGCCTGGAGGCGGGTATTCTCCCGACGCATGACGGCCATCGGATTCATGACCATCGGCCAATCCTTTCGACTGGGGCGAACGGTTCATCCCGTATTGTAGTCTGAATCCGCGCCACGCGCTTGTTAGGAACTGTTAGAACGGCGGTCAAGCGCAGGCTCTTCGTCATCTTCGATGACTTCCAGCACCT
>JAEUQZ010000609.1 GCA_016788965.1 Anaerolineae bacterium
GACGATCCCGAAATCATCTCGCGCGGCTTCGTCTACATGCGGAGCGCGACCGATCTGGTCGATCTGATCCGCAGCACAGTGACGGAAGTGCTGGCGAGTTCTCGTGGGCAGAATGGCAAGCGCCGCGAGCGGCTGCAAGATAACCTGAGCCGCATCCTTTACAACGAGACGCGCCGCCGCCCGATGATCTTCACCATCATTAACGACCGCTAGGCAGATCGAGGACGCAGGCCACATGATGGATATCCACGCCCTGGAGACGCCCAGCGTCCTGATCGACCTCGACCGGATGGAGCGGAACATCCAGCGGATGCAGGAACACTGCGACGGGCTGGGGATCAAGTTCCGCCCGCATACCAAAACCCACAAAATTCCGGACATCGCCCGGATGCAGTTGGAGGCCGGCGCGGTCGGGATCGCCTGCCAGAAAGTCAGCGAAGCGGAAATCTTCGCCGCCGAGGGCATCAACGACATTCAACTACCCTATAACATCGTCGGCCCGCAGAAGACCGCCCGGCTGGCCGATCTGGCGCTCTACAACCGCGTGGCTGTATCCGCCGACCATCCTGATGTGATCGCCGGGCTGTCGGAAGCGGCCAAAGCCAATGGGCTGGTGCTGCGGGTGCTGGTCGATCTGGTGACGGACATCGAGCGCACCGGCGCGCCCGTCGATCAGGTCGTCGGTCTGGCTGAGAAGATCGACCGGGACGAGCATCTGCACTTCGCCGGGCTGCTGGTCTACCCCAGCAATCTGGTGATGCGTCCGGTCATCCAGGAGGCGCTGGATCGCTTTGACCGCGCCGGGTTCGGCGTCGAGACGGTCAGCGGCGGGGGTTCCGGCGCGGCACTGCACGCCCACGAAGTCCCGGAACTGACCGAACTGCGCGTCGGAACCTATGTCTTCAACGACTGGTCGTCGGTCGGCAAAGGCTGGGTCAGCCTGGACGACTGCGCCATGACCGTGCTGGCGACCGTCGTCAGCCGCCCGGCGGAAACCCGCGCCATCCTCGACAGCGGCAGCAAAACGCTGGCCGCCGACCGCTTCCAGGACGGGCACGGCCACATCCTCGAATATCCCGATGCCCGCATCTACCAACTGAACGAAGAACACGCTTACGTCGATCTGAGCCTGTGCGATGCGCGGCCGCGCATCGGCGAGCGGGTGCAAGTCGTGCCGGTGCATACCTGCGTCGTCACCAACCTGCACGATCAGATTTACGGCGTGCGCGGCGAAACGGTCGAAGTGATCTGGCCCGTCGCCGCGCGTGGCAAGGTGTGGTGAGGACCTCCCTACCCTTTTTTCCAGTCTGCTCCTGCCCAGTCGATGGATGTTCTGATGACCGGGCTGTGCGAAGATAAGGTCGCAATCCGATGCTTATTTCTTCGCAGGAGCAAATCCATGTCCGACATTCTTCAAACCCTCTCCGACTCGATGGCCGCTGCCGTCGAAACGGCTGGCAAGAGCATCGTCCAGGTGGCTGCCCGCCGTCGCATGTCCGCCAGCGGCATCGTCTGGTCAGCGGATGGTCTCATCCTCACAGCACACCATGTCGTCGAAAGAGATGACCACATCAAGCTCGGCCTGCCAGATGGCAGCACCGTTCAGGCCAGCCTCGTCGGGCGCGACCCGACCAGCGATCTGGCTGTTCTCCGCGCCGAGGCCAGCGGTCTGACTCCGGCGGCCTGGGCCGAAGCCGAGAGCGTTCGTGTCGGCCATCTGGTGCTGGCGATTGGCCGCCCCGGTCATGATCTCCAGGCCACGCTGGGCGTCATCAGCGCCCTGAATTATCAGGCCGATGAGAACAAGTATTTCGCGCAGACCGATGTGGTCATGTATCCCGGCTTCTCCGGCGGGCCGCTGGTCAGCGTGACCGGGCAGGTCATCGGGCTGAACTCCTCCGGCCTGATGCGCGGCGTCAGCCTCACCATACAGACGCCGACCATTCGCCATGTGGTTGAAAGTCTGGTCAAACATGGCCGGAT
>JAEUQZ010000060.1 GCA_016788965.1 Anaerolineae bacterium
GAAAGTACCCTTTGCGGGCAAATTCATAAGTCTGCCCATTGGCGACCAGACCACATTGATCAATATCGACCACCACTCGTCCCACCACCCGGCGCGCCTGGGACTGCTCCATGAACACCTGGTTGTGGGCTTGGCGCAGTTGGCTGACGTTCTCCTCGCTGAAGCGGGTCAGATAGCGGTTGATCTGCGATTGCTCTGGAAACTGATTCATCCCCAGATAGTTGGCTGCCGCCACTTCTCGTGGCAGCACTTCGTTGATGTCTTTGGTGTGTTTGCAGCCCATCACCAGCGAGGCTATGATCGTCTGCGCCTTGTTCAACGGACTGTAGCGCACTGTCTTCATAGCGACCTTCACTTCATCCAATCCTCGGTACAATATCGTGTCGTGGGCATATTCCAACACCGCCATCAACAGCACCGACACCGTTTCTTCCTCTTGTTTTTCTGCCGCTGCATACGTTATGTTTCTCATCGAGTGACCCCTGATTTAGGCTCGGATTCGCATACCCAAACCTTACTTCAGATCGGTCACTTTTTCACGTTTGCACAAAATCTAGGTAGCTGATAGCTTTTAGCCAGACGGAATGTTCCGGGCCGCGGCGATGCGAAAAGTGATAATGGACTTCCGAAAAAGCAATCAAATGAAGTAAGATAGGGCATGGCAAAACGACAACTCCAACTGACAGAACAAGAAATCGGGCAGTTTCGATACGCGGAAACGCGAACGCGGGACGTGCATGAATTGAAGCGTTTGCAGGCCATCCGAATGTACGGGACAGGGATGCGGCTAGAGGATATTCAGAACATAACCGGTGCGGGGGAAAGCAGCATTCGACAATGGGCGATGGCGTACCGGGCCGAGGGATTGAGTGGTTTGCGTTCCAAGTGGCAGGGCAAGAATGCAAGCAAATTGACCGATGAACAGCGCCAACAGATTAAGCAGCGCCTGCAGGAGTATCGTCCAGTGGACTTACAACTGAGTGTTGGGGAGTATTGGACGGTGAGTGACTTACGGGTTGCAGTCGAACAGTGGTTTGGGGTGGTCTACCAAGATGAGACCAGCTACCAGACCTTGCTGCACAAGAGCGGTTTCAGCTACCAGCGCACGACCAAAGTGTATCGTTCCCGCCCCAGCCAAGCCGCCCTGGCTGATTTCGAAGCGGAGCTAGAAAAAAAGTGACCGATTTCTTGCAGGATCATCCTGACGGGCAGATCATCGCTATGGATGAGATGAGCCTGTATTTTCAAGCCACCACCACCCGCTTGTGGGCGCAGGTCGGACAAACACCCATTGTGCGGGTGAGTCCACAGCGCGACCATGTCCATCTCTACGGCGCGGTCAACCTCCGAACGGGACATGAGTTTGCGCTCTCCTCACCCGACATGACGAGCGAAACCAGCGCCGCTTTTGTGGCCGATCTGCTGCGGTGTTATCCGACCCAAGCCATCCTGTTGCTCTGGGATCGTGCCAAATGGCATAAGGGAAAAGCCGTCAAGCAAGTCCTTGCCGACCATCCACGTCTGGTCCCCGTCTTTTTTCCGCCGGCCAGTCCCCACCTCAACCCCCAGGAGCATGTCTGGTCACAAGCGCGCGCAGCCGTCAGCCACAATCATACCTTCGCCACCTTTTCCCAACTCATCCAGGCATTCCTCAACTTCTTATCGTCTCACCTGTTCCCTTTTGCTTGGTTGAACAAGTATGCTCCTGCTATTTTGTTTGAAACCTAAATCGGAAGTCCATAAGCATTATTGAGTTCGGGTAACTTCATTGCAGCACACTTCTACCCATTGCAGCCTGATAACCCTTGTTCAGCACAATCGGCCTCTCCCACAAAGCAAAAACCCGCATCATCAGCGGGTTTTTCTGTGCGCGTGTTGACCCCGGTAGGATTCGAACCTACAACCTCACAGTTATGAGCCGTTAGCTCTGCCGTTGAGCTACGGGCCCGCAAGAGCGGGTAACGGGATTCGAACCCGTGACGAGACCTTGGAAGGGTCGCGTGTTACCACTACACCATACCCGCGCGTCGATGCGGCCTATTGTAGCATCATCTGGCCGCGCAGATCAACAGGTCGGGGTGCCCGGATTTGAACCGGGAGTCTCTTGCTCCCAATGCAAGCGCGATGCCAGGTTTCGCTACACCCCGCGACTGCCAGTATTCTAGCATCGCTTGCGCGGCGAGTCCATTCCGTCCTTTGGCGGGTGTATTTCAGATGGGGGTGAGATTCATCGCTGGCGGACGGGCAGAAGCCCGTCCCTACGATTCCCGCCTGGGTAGGGACGCCATTCTGCGACCGAAGGAAGTCCCTTTAGGGAGCGTCCGGGAACGGCGTACCCCTTTGGCTCAGTCTTTGCGCCCATCCCCGCCGAAGAGAGTCATCCACTCGTCGATCTCGTCTTCGGACAGGCGGACTTCGGCGGCTTCCCCGGCGTCGATCACCGGGCGGGGCGGCGACCGCATCAGCGTGACGAACTCCTCGGAATGCAGCGTACTCATGCGCCGCTGCCGGGCCGTCGCCAGCACCTCGTTGTCCGAGGACACGACGATCCAGCCGCGGAAGTCCTCGATCTTGCGGATGCGCTCGATCATCACCCGGTCGGCGGTCGAACGCGCCGAGGCGAAAACCACCTGCACCGACCGGGTGGACATCCGCGAGCTGCCGCCCGGCAGCCCGTGATCGAAGACGACCACGCAGGTTTTTCCCGTGCGGGCGGTGAAGGCGGTCAGCTTCTGGATCAGCTTGGCTTCGTCGTTGGGGTCGTCGAGGGATATATCGGGCAGCTTGGCGATCAGGTTATGACCATCGATCATATAGGGCATGGCTTTCTCCTCGACGACTTGCGCCTGGGTGACACTCCCAGGACGGCCTCCACTGCGCCCTAACACTACCAGACTTTGATGAGTCTGGGATAACAGCCCGGCACCCGCATAGGCTCTAACCATCCGCAAGGAAGGTTCGGTGTGATGACTCCTTTTGGATATACTTGCTCATGCTATTGAACCTACCGTTGAGGCCAGGAAATGTCCACCTCTCCAAGCATTCCCCCCAGTGAATATCCGCAGCGCTGGCAGCGCGTACAGGCCATGATGCGCGAACAGAATCTGGATTTGCTGGTCGCCTATGCCGATGACCGCGCCGTATTTGGCCCAGCCCACGCGCGTTGGTTAGCCAATTTCCCGGTGCATTTCGAGCCGGTGTGTATCCTCATGCCGCCAGCGGGATTGCCCGTGATGCTGGTCGGGCCAGAAAGCGTCGAGTACGCATTGCTGGCGGGGCAGATTCGGGATGTGCGAGTGCTGCGCGAATTCACACACCCCGATGAGGATTATCCCTATTCGACTATTCAAAGTCTGGCCGAGATTGCCCAGGAAGCGGTCGGCAACCTTTCAGCCTTGCGGCGCATCGGTTTAGCCGGGGGCGGACTGATGAACGCCGAACTGATGGATGCCTTTCGTCACACGCTGCCCCAGGCGGCCTGGGTCGATCTGGAAGGGGCGGTGTGCGCTGTCCGTGCCCAGAAATCTCCGGCGGAGCTGGCGGTCATTCGTTACGCCTATCAGATTGCGGAAGCGGGTCTACAGGCAGCCCTCGACACCATCCGACCCGGCGTCACTGAACGCGCCATTGCCGCCGAGATCGATGCGGCGATGCGGCGTATGGGTTCTGAGGGAACCGGAATTGATACCATTGTGGCATCTGGAACCAACACGCGCCCCATCCTGGCACGCTCGACCTTTCGCGCTGTCGAGAAGGATGACTTGGTGTTGTTGACCATCGCCCCGCGCTATGAAGGCTATCACGCGGCGATTGGGCGTCCGGTGTTGGTTGGAAACGTCGATAAACACATCGTCCATGCCGTAGAGGTTGCCTGGGAAGCGCAGGAGGCCTGCTTCGCGCTCATGCGTCCTGATATCGAAGGCCGCGCGGTCGAGGCCGCCGGCCGGCGGGTCGTCGAGGCGGCGGGCTTAGGTGAATTCTTCCTCTATTCGGGCGTTCACAGTGTGGGCGTGATTGAGTTTGAACCGCCGATTTTCGGGCCGAGCAGCGCCGCTTTGTTGAAACCGAGCATGGTGATTTCGGTCGATATCCCCCTGTTCAATACCCCGTGGGGTGGTTTACGCATCGAGGATGGCTTCCTGATCACAGAAACGGGCGCGGAACGGCTGCACACCACACCGTATAAACTCGTCAAGTGATCACCTGGGCAGGTGCGTTCCGTGAGGGATGCGGTAGGGGTTTGGCGTGCCAGACCTTTGAAACACACCTGTCCGACGCGGGTAATTGCCCGGTTGATGGGGCTGTGCTAAGATTCAACCTGGGGACCTTTCTGGGGGAGTAGTCGAAGGCTGAGGCTGTTATGCGGCGTCGTTCGCTGATCGTGTTCATTATTCTGAATGTGCTGATTTCCGCTGGTGTGGTTGTCGGCGTCCTTACGCTGTTGAACCAGGGGAACACCCCGGTCGAATCCAACCAGGTCATCGTCACCGTGCCCATCCTGGTCACGGCCACCGCCGACGCGAATGCCACGCCGCGCGTGGTCATCATCACGGCCACGCCGCTGCCCGGCTCGGTCGGTGTGCTGCCAACCGGCATCCTGGAAACCAGCGCGGCTCCGCTTCCGGGGCTGGAAACATCCGACGCGCAGGCCATCAACCCGGTCGATGCCGGCGGTGGCGGCGCGGTGGCGACGGTGCTGCCGGAAAACTGCATCCTGCATTCCATCGCCGATGGGGATACCCCCTATGGCGTGGCGCTCCAGTACGGCGCTGATTTCTTCCGCGTGATGGAAGTCAACGGCCTGAACGATGAGACCGCCTCGCTGCTCCAGATCGGTGATGAGTTGATTATTCCGCTGGAAGGCTGCCCGCTGAGCGGGCCGATCACCACGCCCGCGCCGACCGTCGAGTCCGCCGATGCAGCCAGCGCATCCGAAGAGGCTACGGCGGAAGCCACGCCGGAACTCTTCACCGCCACGCCGACCGTGCGCCCGACCCTGACGCTGCCGCCCACAGCGGTGAACGCCCAGGTGGAAATCGCCGAAGTGCGTGGCGTTGGCGACATCACCGCCGAGAGCATCGTCATCCGCAACAACGGCAACAACGTCAACATGCGGGGCTGGAGCATCACCGACGCGCAGGACAACACCTATACCTTCGCTGAGCGCATCCTGTTCTCGCAGGGTCTCGTGACGGTGAACAGCCGCGTCGGGCAGGATACCCCGGTGGCGCTGTTCTGGAACCGGACGGCTCCGGCCTTCGAGCCGGGCGATGTGGTCACGCTGCGCGATGACAAGGGCGTGGTGCAGTCCTCCTTCCGCGTCCCCGGTTCAGTCGATCTGCCCTGATTCTCAGTCTGTATGCGGACAGCGGCTTCACCAATCCAGGTGAGGTCGCTGCCGTGGTTTCCGCCCGGAAAGGCGCACCGGCTTGAGCGGCTTGTAACGCTTCCCGGATGCCGCGCGGCGTGAGGTCGGCTGGCGGTGGGCAAATCGCGCCGCAAACATCGCCATCAGCTTCCACAGCATCTTCAGGTTCCTCCAAGCTTTATGGCCTATTGTACGAATACTGCTGATGAATACGACTAAAAATATGGTGAGACTCGCTCCACCTGGGCATCCGAGATGCTGATTCCCATTGAACACATCCTGCTGGGCACAGCCCTGTTCCTGATCGTCGGGGTCGCTGCCAGCAAGATCGCGGTCAAGGCAGGCGTTCCCGCGCTGCTGCTCTTTCTGTTATTGGGGATGCTGGCCGGCTCGGATGGCCCCGGCGGAATTTACTTCGATAACCCCTGGCTGGCGCAGTCGGTCGGCGTGGTCGCGCTGGTGTTCATCCTCTTTTCCGGCGGACTGGATACGCGCTGGTCGGATGTGCGCCCGGTGGCGCTGCCGGGGCTGCTGCTGGCGACCGTGGGCGTGACGGTGACGGCCCTGGCCGTCGGTTGGTTCACCGTCACGGTCTTCGGCTTCTCCTGGCTCGAAGGTATCCTGCTGGGAGCCATCATCTCCTCCACCGACGCGGCCGCCGTGTTCGCCCTCCTGCGCGGCAAAGGCATTCAGCTCAAAGGCCGGCTCAAGCCGCTGCTGGAACTTGAATCCGGCAGTAACGACCCGATGGCCGTGTTCCTGACCATTGGCATGATCCAGCTTGTCATGCAGCCGGAGCAGCCACCGGAGTCCCTGATGCCGCTCTTCCTGCTCCAGATGGGACTAGGGGCGCTGGCCGGAGTCGCTGCTGGCTGGGGACTGCGCGAGGTCATCAACCGCCTGCGCCTGGAATTCGACGGACTGTATCCCGTGCTGACCACTGCCGGGGTGCTGCTGGCCTATGGGCTGACGGCTTCTCTGGGCGGCAACGGCTTCCTGGCGGTCTATCTGGCCGGGCTGGTGATGGGCCGGCGGCCCTTCATTCACCGCCGCAGCCTGACCGAGTTCCATGACGGCGTGGCCTGGCTGATGCAGCTTGCCATGTTCATCACGCTGGGGCTGCAAGTTTTCCCCTCGCGCCTGCCGGACGTGGCGCTGACCGGGATCGCCATCGCCGCCTTCCTGATCCTGGTGGCGCGGCCGTTGAGCGTGCTGGTGGCGCTGGCCTTCTCGCGCTTCCGGCTCCGCGAGCGGTTCTTTATCGCCTGGGTGGGACTGCGCGGAGCTGCGCCGATCATTCTGGCGACCTTTCCGCTGGTGGCCGGGGTGCAGAAAGCCGAGACCTTCTTTCATCTGGTGTTCTTCAGCGTGCTGGCCTCGGTGCTGCTCCAGGGCACGCTGCTGATCCCGGCGGCCAAACTGCTGCGCGTCTATGGCGGAGCAGCCCGGCCGGCGCGGTCGCCGCTGGCCTACGTCATGCAAGACGGCATCCTCTCCGACGATCTGGTCGAGGTTAGCGTGGAAGACGGCGCGCCGGCCGTCGGGCGGCAGCTTCTCGATCTTCAGCTTCCCGCCGGGGTGCTGGTCGCGCTGATTGGCCGCGAAAGCGGAACCATCGTGCCGTCGGGCAGCACCGTGATCGAAGCCGGGGATCAGGTGCTGCTGGTCGTCCGGCGGGCGCTGCGGGGGCAGATCAGCCGCCTGTTCCAGAACGAACCAACCCTGAATGGCGAGACTGTGACGGCCACCGAAAGGCAGGGATGACGATGAACCGCTGGGAGTCGAGCGTGGATCGCGCCATCCGCGAGGCCATGGAACGGGGCGAGTTTGATGATCTGCCGGGGCAGGGTAAGCCGCTCGACCTGCGCGATGATCCCAACACGCCGGAAGATATGCAGATGGCCTACCGGATCATGCGCGACAACGGCATCGCGCCGGATTGGATCGCCCAGGGGAAGGAACTGCTCGGCAAGCAGACGGCGCTGCTCAAGGCGCTGCGAGCCGCCTATCAGAATTACCGGGCGGCCTCGGCGGATATGGCGCTGTGGATGGAAGCGGATCGGGATTGGCAGGCCGCTCAGCGGAAATTCAGCGACGCCTTCGAGCGGCTCAACAAAGAGATCACCAGCTACAATCTCAAGCTGCCGCCAGGGGTGATGCACCGCCCGCTGGTCAGCTTCCGCCAGGAAATCGAGAAGCTCAGCGGCGCGGCCAGGTGACGCCGCCGGCCTAAACAAAACAGGCGAGGAAGGACACTCGTCCCGGCCTCGCCCTATTCAGCAGCAGTGCAGGCTGAAAGTCAGCTCTTCGATTCGGTCTTGGCTTCCTCGGCAGGGGCGGCCTTATCGCCCTTGGCCCCTTCCTGCAATCCCTTGCGGAAGTTCGCCACGGCGCTGCCCAACTCGCCGCCGATCTTGGACACCCGCCCAACCCCGAACAGCAGAATGACGATGACCAGGATGATCAACAGTTCAGTGGGACCGAAATTCGGCATTTTGAATTCCCCTCTTCACTTCGTTCGCCCGTGTATTATAACACCACCTCCGCCCTTGTGGAGAGGTTTCCCCTCGAACTCTCATGTAGCCTGCTCGTCCGGCGTGGCATCGGGCAGCTCGCCCTTTCGGCGAGCGTTCCCGAACCTTCAGACGGCAACTATTCAAGCATTCATGAGACACCAAAGAGTGACCAAAATGTCACCCTTTCGACTCCATTTTATGCTACTCTGGTCCTACGTGGGGATTCATGCGGGTTTTGTAGGGACGGGCTTCTGCCCGTCCGCCGCTCACCCCGCGCGAATGGCAGCTCAAATGAGAATCGCAGCCTGTTCTCATTCTTATCATTCTCAAGAATCGTCTCACCATCGACGAATCGCCGCCTTGCATGTAAGGAGTCTGCTGCAAATTTCGCGCCGTTGCAACTGCAACATTTTCAACTTTTGCAACATTTCGCGCGATTTGCATTTGCGGCATTTCACTGGCTGTGCCACTGTGCTGTAGAAGAGTCGGAGATGAGAGCAAGTTGCAACAAGTGCAACTGCAACAACGATGGATTGCGAATTTCGCATTCGACAGGTTGTGAAGGAGCGATGAGAGCGTCCCCAGATGGATCGGCTGAGAAGGTTGCGTTCTGTCCCTACCCGTCCGTATCTCCACGATAGGACAACATGGGGCGGGAAGGCTGACAGGTTGTCTGCTCTGGCGAGGGGAAAATGGGATTCGGGTTCAGGCGAGGTGGACAGGGATATCGCCGAGTGGGGTGAGGTGGAGTAGAATCAGCGCAGATCGATCCGGGGCAATCTATCCAGTGAAGTGCCCAACGTTGTGGAGCCAGCACCCATGTACATCGGCCGCGTCAAGGGAAATGTCGTCAGCACCATCAAGCATTCGCTGTATGAAGGCCGCAAGCTGATGCTGGTCGCCCGGTTGAACCTGGACGGCAGCGAGGCGGACGCCTACGACATCTGCCTGGACGATGTGCAGGCGGGGGTCGGCGATGTGGTGGTGGTGCTGGATGAAGGCAGCAGCGCCCGCCAGGTGATCGGCAAGCGCGGGACTGGCCCGGCGCGGGCGATCATCGTCGGCATCGTGGATGCGGTCGAACTGCGGGACGGTTCCCCTCAACCGGACAGCAAGAAGCGCAGGGCGTCCGGCAGGCGGCGCGCCCAGGCCGGTTCATGATGTTCGCCGCCCGTCTCCACGACATAGCGTAAGTCCTGTTCCAGCACATAGCCCTTCTGAACCAAGTGCGTTTTCAGCCGCCGAGCGCTGGGTTCGCGCGTGCCGTTATCCAGGTAGATGCGGCCTGGGATGAACGGCTGCGTGTCGATCTCATGGTAGATCGCGCCGGAGCCGACCCAGAGTGAGGGACTCATCGCGCCGACGCGCCCGAAGATTTCCGGGTAGGCCAAGAATCCGTACAGGCTGATGAGTCCGCCCATGGATGAGCCGAAGAGCAGCGTGTGATCCCGATCCGGCAGGGTGCGGAAGGCGCTGTCGATCAGGGGTTTGACGGTCTGGGCGATGAAGCGGAGATAATCCGCGCCGCGGCCTTTCCAGGCTCCGGCGAAAGGGTTGTATTCCTGGAAGCGCTGAGGCGTGTTGGTCAGGCCGATGACGATGGCTTCCAGCCCTTCGGCGGCAAGACTCTGCATGGTTTCATCGACCTCCCACTCCTGACCGCCGAAGCCGATGTGACGGTCGAAGAGATTCTGGCCGTCGTGCATGTAGAGGACGGGATAGCGGCGGTCTTCGGCTTCGGCATAGGATGGAGGCAGCAGCGCCAGCACATCGCGGCGATTGTGAAGCTGCGCGCTGTAGAGATGGGGCAGCACGCGCAGATCGCCAACGACGGTTCCAGGGCGGCCTTCGCTCCATTCGAGGTAGTCTTGCCAGTCAGGATAACGGGTTTTCATGAGGCTTGTGTGTTCCCTCAGAGGCTCTCTGGTTGGTTTTCGGTCAGTGTTCCCTCAGATTTTCGGGTTTTGACTTGTGCTAATTTTGAAATCCGCGCAAAATAAGTGTGAAGATTCGCGCGTTTTCTATTAAGCTATGTTAATATGGAAACGCGAGGATCGAAAAATATCTTTAACAGTCGGATCCACGCGCAAAGCTTAAGGAGGCAAGTGCAATGGCGAGTGTCGAGTTCTACGATGTCAAGACCCGCAAGAAGGTCAAGATCGACGACAAGCAGGTGACCAAGGTCAAGTTCACCACCAAGACCGGCGCGGTGCGCTATGGTCTGCGTGGCAAGACGGCCGATGGCCGTTTCCTGACCAAGTTCGTCAGCCAGAAGGACTGGGAAAAGGCCAAGTACGCCGAAGGCTAGTTCTTCTCGGCGCATCGTATGGCATTGAAAAACCCGCACCTCTGGCTGCGGGTTTTTCATTTTACCTGTCGTTTTCATGGCTTGTCGATAGAGATGTTACTTGGAGAACTTGTTGCCCGCGCCAAAGACCGAGCCGCCCAGTTTGAAGCCGTGTTCCTTCAGCCGATCCTCGAAGTTGGGGCGGAAGCCGGTCGGTTCCAGCAGGCCGCCGCCGACCTGCGAGTAGCCGCCACCGACGAAGCCGGGCGTGCGGTAGGCGAAGATGTCCTGGATGGTGATGTTGTCGCCTTCCATGCCCTGCACCTCGCTGACCTGGACGATCTTGCGCGTGCCGTCTTTCAGGCGGGCTTGCTGGACGATCATATCGACGGCGGCGGCGATCTGCCGCCGGATGACGACCACGGGCAAATCCATGCCGGCCATCAGACAGAGCGTTTCCAGGCGGGCGACGGCATCGCGCGGGCTGTTGGCGTGGACGGTGGTCAGCGATCCGTCATGGCCGGTGTTCATGGCCTGGAGCATGTCCAGGGCCTCGCCGCCGCGACACTCGCCCACGACGATGCGGTCGGGGCGCATCCGCAGCGAGCCTTTGACCAGATCGCGGATGGTCAGGCGTCCGGTCTCGCCGTCGCCGCCGGGGATGGCCGGGGCGGTTTCCAGGCCAACGACGTGGCGCTGGGTGAGCTGAATTTCGGCGGCATCTTCGATGGTGACGATGCGTTCGTCTTCGGGGATGAACGAACTGAGGACGTTGAGCAGCGTGGTCTTGCCGGAGCCAGTGCCGCCAGAGACGACGATGTTCAGCCGCGAGACGATGCAGGCTTCCAGGAATTGAGCGACTTCACGGGTGAAGGAGCCGAAACGAACGAGGTCTTCGACGGTCAGCGGCTTGGAGGGGAACTTGCGGATGGTGATGGTGGTTCCCTTGAGCGCCGAGGGCGGCATCACCAGATGCACGCGGGAGCCATCTGGCAGGCGGGCATCGACCATCGGGTTGGCACGGTTGAAGACGCGCCCCAACGGGCGGACGATGCGCTGCGCCGTCCACTGCACGTGGTCTTCATCATCGAAGACATAAGAACTTTCCTGCATCTTGCCTTTGAATTCGGCGAAGACCATGTCCGCGCCCGTGACCATGATTTCGGAGCAGCTCCGATTCTGCACCAGCGGTTCGATGGCGCCGAAGCCGATCAGGTCATCGAGGAGCGCCTGCTGGAGATCGTCGAATTCCTCGCTGGTCAGGTGGAGGCCAGCCTTTTGCAGGATGGTCTTCAGCCGTCCGGTGAGCAGCGCCTCCTTCTCGGCATCGCCGCGCGACCACTGATCGGCTTCATCAAGAGTCGCCAGCAGTTTGGGCCGAAGCTGTTTGCGAAGCTGGATCAGGCGCGGCGAAAGCTGGCGTTTCTCCGGGATGCCGATGGGTTCGGTGACGGGTTCAGGCCGCACCTCAGCCTTGAGGGGCACAGGCGGCTCATAAGGTTCAGCGACGGCCGCGACCGCGCTGCCATTCCCGTTGCTGGCGACTGCATCGCGCTGTTCACTGTCCCGGCGGTTCTGCTCGGTGATCCGGCGCTGAAGAAACGACATACGCTCGACCTCGATCCTGATGTACTGATGCGGAGCGGGCACGCACGGCTGTGCATCCCTACAGCCTCATTCTAAGGTGGGATCGCGGTGAGGAAGAATAAAGAAAGTATGGAGAGGAATGAAATCGGGTTGAAAGGATAAACTGCCGGACGGTTCCTTCGTTTCCAGTTCAACGGAAAACGTCAGATTTTGATGGCCTCATTCTGAAAAGTGCCCGCTATCTTGACTGTGAATCTCTATAGAACCGTGATATCGTTCATCGTCTCCGCCCTTTCACAAGCGCCCCGGCCCACATTCGGATCGAACTCAGCGCCAATGTCATCATAGCAGACTTCGGCCATCATATGCTCGATTGGCAACAACCGACTGCAACACCCCTTCCTGGTCTTCCCTAATCCCCAATCCCCAATCCCTAATCCCTGCTCGACAGCGCAGTGAGTGACACGGCCACCGTCAGTCCCACCGACACCATCATCAACCCGTTGACGATCCACGCCCCCACGACCGCCCCATTCTGTTCCAGCACCGGAATCGTTGGCGCGAGCAGCCCATTCACCTGCCAGGCCGACTCGACCGCGCCGATCTGCGTCAGCAGCCACAAACCCGGCAGGATCACCAGCAGCGCCCCCACCTTGATCGCCAGGATCGGACGTAACAGATTCAGCGCCCGGTACAGTGGGCCGAAGACCCCACCCACCAGCGTCACCGCGCCGTAGACCGCCAGCGTCACCACCACCGGAACCGCCAGCGTCCAGGCCGCGCCGAACAGCAGCGGAACGAACACCGGAACCAGCAGCGCAAAGACGCTGTAGAACAGCACCGCCGCCGCCGCCAGCCCGATCACGATCCGCAGCATATCGCGCCGCAGTCGGGCGAAATCTCCCCGCCCGACGGCCTGCGGCACGACCGCCTGAAGGTTATCGAACAGCGCCGAACCGAGCAGCGCCGGAATGCTCAGCGCCTTGAAGCCGAGTTCCAGATAGCCCGCCGCCGCTGTCCCAGCATAGATGCCGACCAGTTGCAGCGGAATCTCCGTATACAGGTTGGCGACCTTTTTATCGAGCGCATTCAGCAGGCCAAAGCCCAGAAATGGCCGCGGCGAAATCCTGAGTGCCCGCTGGGCGATCTCCCCCATTGCTGGATAGGGAACCTCATAGCGGCGGCGCTGGCGTTGGTAGAGCCACAGCGCCATCGCCATCGTCGTCACCGAATACACCAGCCGCGCCCCCACCATGCCCTCCGGCGTCGGGCTGATGACCAGCGCCCCGGCAGTGCAGACCAGCAGCGTGAACTGGTTGACGTTTTGAAACCCCGCCAGCAGCGTCATCGCCCGCTGGCTTTGCAGCGTGGTGATGACCAGGTTGTAAAGCGCATCCGGCAGCACCGCCAGCGCCAGCGTCGCCGCCAGCACCCCGGCCCGGCTGTCCCCGTAGCTGGCTGCTGCGATGCGCGGCGCGGCAATCATCAGCCCCACCAGCAGGATCAACGCCCAGACCGCCATGATCTTCACGTACACCGCCAGCAGATCGAGGACGCGCTTCTGATCCTTCGCGCCCACCGCCATCGGCAGCGTCGTGCTGGTGCTGACGACGATCCCCGTCAGGTCGAAAACCTGGGCGATACTGAACAACGACTGCGCCAGCGCCCAGACGCCATAGGCCTGCACGCCCAGCAGCCGCGCCACCAGGAAAGCGGCCAGCAGCGTCGAAGCCGTCACGCCGATCTTGCCGATTTGCAGCGCCAGCGTGTCGCGGACAAATTTGCTGCGGAACAGAGATCGCAAACGAGAGGGAACTTCCGGCGTTGTCATCCGCGCCATTATATCCCCTGCCGCCCATCCTGGGTACAATCGTGGGCTGATCGCCTATCACTTGTTCGTGATGGAGGAGAACCCCATGTTCACCCGCCGCCTCATGACCCCGGCCCTGCTCATCGTCGTGGCTGCTCTGCTCATCCTCGTTGGGATGGCCGCCCGCCCGGCCACCGCCAGCACTGAACCGCCCACCGCCGGCCTGACCAAACTGCTCAGCGATCTGGCCGCCAGCGGCAAATCCGTGACCATCGAGTTCGCCGTGCCGCTTGTCTCCGGCGAGCGCACCTGGATCATCCCGGATACCAACCGCAGCCGCCAGATGGTGCAGGTCGGCACGGATTTCGTCTGCTTCAGCGAACCCTGGAACAACGGCACACGCAATCGCTGCACGCCCTTCAGCAATATCGTCAGCGTCAGCTACATCCCCTGACGCTTCACCCGAAAACCGCTCCCGCAGCGCAATGCTTTCGTAGGGACGGGCTTCTGCCCGTCCGCCTTTCCCCCCAACCGATTTCCACATCATCCCCCATCTCATCACCAACTTCTCAGCCACCTCCAACCTGCGCTGTCGTATAATGGCTGCGTTTGTGATAAACAGCACAAAGGACGGGATCGATGTGGCGATGGTTGGCGTTGGCCGTGGTGGTGATCGGAGTCGTCGTCTTTGGCTTTAGCCTGATCGATTCCAGCGCCGGAACTGACGTCACCGCCAGCGCCGAGTTCATGGGCATGACTGGCGACAGCAGCGGCTTCGCCCGCGCCATTGACCCGTGGGACTGGCAGTTCCCGCAGGACTTCGGCGCCCATCCCGACTATCAGACCGAGTGGTGGTACTACACTGGCAACGTCCAGGACAGCGCCGGGCGGCACTTCGGCTACCAGTTCACCATCTTCCGCCGCGCCATACTCCCGGATGCCGCCCAGACCGATTCAGAGTGGCGCACGGGTCAGGTCTACATGGCCCACTTCGCCGTCTCCGATGTAGACGGCAGCCGCTATTTCCACCAGCAGCGTTTCAGCCGGGGTGGAGCAGGGCTGGCCGGAGCCGAAGCCGATCCGCGCTACCGCGTCTGGCTGGAGGACTGGCAGGTCATTGCCGAAGATGCCGACGCCCGCCTGACGACCATCACCGCTGACGGCGGCGACTTCGCCGTAGACTTACGCCTGGAACAGATCAAACCGCCCGCGCTGCAAGGCCAGGACGGACTCAGCCCCAAGAGCGCCGAACCCGGCAACGCCAGCTACTACTACACCCTCAGCCGCCTGCTGACCAGCGGCACGATCCGCGTCGGCCAGGAGACCTTCACCGTCAGCGGCGCCACCTGGAAGGATCACGAATTCAGCACCAGCGCCCTCGGCCTGAACGCCCAGGGCTGGGATTGGTTCGGCTTGCAGTTGGACGACAACCGGGAACTGATGCTCGGTCAGATCAGGCTGGTCGATGGTGGGCGCGAACCCGCTTTCGGCGGTCTGCTGGTCGAAACTGACGGCAGCACTCGCTACCTGCCCGCCGAGTCCTTCACCTTTGAAGTCACCAACACCTGGACGAGTCCCCACACCGGCGCGGTCTATCCGGCTGGCTGGACGATCCGCATCGACCTCGGCAACCCCGCCCCGCTGCTGTTGACCCTCACGCCACTGCTGGCCGACCAGGAACTCCACGGCAGCGGCGGGATCGATTACTGGGAAGGCGCGGTTAAGATCAGCGGCGATGCCACCGGCTACGGCTACGCCGAACTCACCGGCTATGCCCAGGCCATGACCGGCCGCTTCTAGAGCGTGTTATGAACTTCTCGTGTAGTTTTGCCCAGCGACATTTCACAGCAAAGGATCGGGACTGTCTGACCTCTTAAGCCCCCTCTCCATTGCATGGAGAGGGGGTTGGGGGTGAGGATCAGGGAAAAAGCCTGTACCAGAGTGTATAACAGCTTCTAGTCCACAGCCTGACTCGTCGCGCTGCCGCCTTCCATCAATCCGCTGTCGTGTTCAGATAACTGGCCCCGAAGTCGTGCTGCCGGGCATAATCCATCAGCAAACCAAAATTCTCCCGGCTGATCGTCGGGCAGCGCATCTGTGCCGCGTCCAGCACCCCGCGCACGCTGGCCGTATTGAACAATATCGGCGCGCTGGTGACGTAGGGCGTGTAAATCTTCCCGACTTTGGCGTAGTAGATCGTTTCCAACTCGTTGAGCAGTTCCGGCATACTGTCCACCCGCGTGATGCCCTCGATCCCCAGCGCGTCCAGGATCATCGGCACATACAGGTGATGGGGGGTCTCGGTGTCGTTGACCAGATGATAGCTTTCGCCCGCATCGCCGCTGAAGCAGACCTTCAGCATGGCCTTTGCCACAAAATCCACAGGCACGATGTTCAGGCCGCTGGTCTGGCTGTACAGCGCCCGCAAATCCAAGCGGATCGACCGGCTGTAACGTTCCTCCCAGGGCATCGACATCGACTTGACCCCCAGGAAGAATGCCCCAATCGCATAGAACACATCGAACTTGTTGGTGATCCCCAGCGGCGCTTCATTCAGACGACCGCAGATCGTCGAAGGCCGGAAGAAGCGGCAGCGCATCCCGCTGCGCTGTCCGAACAGTCGCGCCCGGATTTCGGCCTGCAATTTGGTGCGTTCATACGGATTGCGGAACGACTGGTTCATGTTCACATAATCCGGCTGAATGTCGCCGGTGGTCAGGCCGCAGGCATAGGCACTGCCCACATAATCGAACTCGCCCACCGGCAGCGCCGCCACCAGATCGATCACCCGCCGGGTTCCTTCGACATT
>JAEUQZ010000610.1 GCA_016788965.1 Anaerolineae bacterium
AGGGCTTTGGCACAAAATTGCCGTTCTGCAACTGCCGCAATTGCCGAAATTGCCGCAACAATCGTCCGGCATGGACGACTTGGACGACATTTCGGACAATTCTCAAGATTCTCACATTCTCATTCTTATCATTCTTATCAGTTTTCTCATCGCTGCTGCTTGGAGTATTCTGTATGGCTAAAAGCTATAAGCTACCAGCTAATAGCTACTCACATTTTTCTATCAACTATAAACTATCAACTACGAACTACAAGCTACTCCGGAGTTCCCACCATGACCTTTCGTGACGATGCCCTCGCCGGGCAGCACATCCTCATCTCAGGCGGCTGCGGAGCCATCGGCCTCACCGTCGTCAAGACCCTCACCGATCACGGCGCTTCCCTCAGTGTCAACGATGTCCTCGACCCCGCCGAAGCCAAACAGCGCCTCGACTCGTCCGGCATCCGCCCTGACCGCGTGACCTACATCCAGGCCGACCTCACCCACAAGCCCGAAGTCCTCGCCTACCTCCAGGCCGCCCGTGAACGCTTCGGCCCCATCCATACCGCCCTGTGCCACGCCGGAATGGTCATTGCCACCCCCCTCGTCGATTACGATGAAGCCGTCTACGACCGCCTCATGGAAGTCAACCTCAAAGCCGCCTTCTTGATGGCCCAGGCCACCGCCCGTGGGATGCTCGCCGACGGCATCAAAGGCCACCTCATCTTCACCACCTCCTGGGTCGCCGAAACCCCCTGGCCCAGCATCGGCCCCTACAGCGCCAGCAAAGCCGCCATGAACCAGTTGATGCGGACTTTCGCCCGCGAACTGGCCGGTACGGGCATCCGCGCCAACGCCATGGCCCCCGGCATCGTCAATGCCGGCATGGCGAAGCGCCAGTGGGAAACCGAGCCGGATTACCGCGCCCGCGCCCAGAAAGCCATCCCCCTCGGCTTCATGCAGCCGCCGGAGTCCGTCGCCGATGCCTTCCTGTTCCTGTGCAGCCCCGCCGCCAGCTACATGACCGGTTCCGTCCTGACCGTCGATGGCGGGTGCAGCCTCTACCCGATGGATTGACCCATGTCGCCCCGCTTCCACATCACCGCCATTGGCGAAATCCTCCTGCGTTACAGCATCCCCGCTGGAGAACGGTTGGAGACATCTGCCCAGCTCGCCGTCTATCCCGCTGGCGCGGAGGGCAATGTCCTCAGCGCCCTCGCCCGCCTCGGCCACCCTGCCGGACTCGTCACCGCCCTGCCGGATAATCCGCTCGGCCGTCTGGCAGCCCATCACCTCCGCGCCAACGGCGTCGATCTCGGCGGCGTCCTCTGGGATGCTCAGGGACGCATGGGCGTCTACTACGTCGAGTTCGCCCATCCACCCCGCGCCACCCAGGTCGTCTACGACCGCGCCGACTCCTCTGCCGCTCATCTGGAGCCTGACCGCATCGCCTGGGACTACCTGACCGACACCCGCCTGGTGCATCTGACCGGCATCACCACCGCCCTCTCGCCCTCCTGCTATGAGGCTGTCCGCCGCGGCATCACCCACGCCCGTGAACGCGGCGCGGCCATCAGCTTCGATGTCAACTACCGCCAGAAACTCTGGCCGCCGGAGACGTCCGCGGCTGCCCTGCGCCCACTCATGCAGGACGTGGATGTGCTCTTCTGCAAGCAGGCCGATGCCGCCCGCTTGTTCGGCATTGATGGATCGCCCCAGGCCGTGATCGACGGGCTGGCCGAACTGACCCACGCCCGGCAGATCGTCGTCACCCGTGGTGAAGCCGGAGTCATCGGCTGGAACGGCGCCGAGTTCATTGAGGAACCCGCCGCCCCCACCGTCATCCTGGATCGTCTCGGAGCCGGGGACGCGCTGGCTGCCGGCGTCCTCCACGGCTGGCTGGAAGGCAGCCTCTCGAAGGGTCTGCGTTATGGGGTCGTCATGGCTGCGCTCGCGCTCAGCCAGTTCGGGGATATGGTCGTCACC
>JAEUQZ010000611.1 GCA_016788965.1 Anaerolineae bacterium
GCTGGTCGAGCAACCATCAGCTCTACGGCGCCGAGTGGATCCGCATCCGCTACCTGAATGTGAGTACCGGCGCGGTGGATGAAGGGTGGGTCTCGGCTACAGCCCGACTGCTGGAAATCACCCGTCTGGGCGCGCCGGTTCCGATCAGCAGTCTGCCGGTTATCGCTGGCTCGTAACGTTGAGGCGGCATGATGGAACCGATCACACTGCTGGAGAACAAACACATCGTCCTGGGGGTCACGGGCAGCATCGCCGTCTACAAGGCGGTCGATCTTGCCAGCAAACTCACCCAGGCCGGGGCGCTGGTCGATGTGGTCATGACCCAGGCCGCGCGGGAGTTCGTGACGCCGCTCACCTTTCAATCGGTGACCGGGCGTCCGGTGTATTCCGATCTCTGGCACAGGGAGAACGAGGCCGGCTTGGGCACGCATATCGCCCATGTCGGCCTGGGCGAGGGCGCCGATCTGCTGGTGATCGCCCCGGCGACCGCCCACACGCTGGCGAAGCTGGCACATGGGCTGGCTGATGATCTGCTCAGCGTGACGGCGCTGGCCTCGCGCAGCCCGACGCTGGTAGCTCCGGCGATGGACGGCGGCATGTACCAGAACGCCGCGACCCAGGCCAATCTGGAGACGCTGCGGTCGCGCGGCGTGATCGTCATCGAGCCGGAGGAGGGGCGCTTCGCTTCCGGTCTGGCCGGCAAGGGACGGCTCCCAGAGACGGCAATCCTGCTCGGCCATATCCGGCTGGCGCTGGGCAAGTCCGGCGCGATGGCCGGGCGGCGGGTGGTCGTCACCGCTGGGGGAACCCGCGAACCCATCGACCCGGTGCGCTTCATCAGCAACCGATCCAGCGGCAAACAGGGCTATGCGCTGGCTCAAGCGGCGCTGGATGCGGGCGCGGAGGTCACGCTCATCACCACCGTGCGCGATCTGCCGCTGCCGCTGGGGGCGCGGACGGTTCCTGTGGGCAGCGCCGCCGAGATGCTCCAGGCGGTGCTGGATCATCTGGAAGGGGCGGATGCGCTGATGATGGCCGCGGCCGTCGCGGACTTCCGCCCGAAGACGACTGCCCGGCAGAAGATCAAGAAGAAGGACAACAGCGACGAAGCCCCGACCCTGACGCTGACGCGCACGCCGGACATCCTCATGACGGTCAAGGAACATCGCGCCCAGGCAGGATGGCCGCGGGTGGTGGTCGGATTCGCCGCCGAGAGCGAACATCTGCTGGCTCATGCTCAAGCCACACTCGCCCGCAAGGGGTTGGATTTTCTGGTCGCCAACGACATCACCGCCGCCGATGCGGGCTTCGAGGTCGATACCAACCGAGTCGTGATCCTCACCGCCGGGGATGCCCCCGTGCCGCTGGAGCTTTCCAGCAAGACCCGCGTCGCCGAAGTCGTCGTCGAACGGGTGGCCGCGCACCTGTCTTGATAACAAATCTGGACAACTCCGCAACTTTTCCCCCGTATAGTGCGTAACGGATTACGGTTATAATTGCATAGGTTCAAGTGGACTTGCGCTAAGGTGAGTCCCTGGACTTCATCGACAACACTAAGGAGAAACGAAGCATATGAAACGGCACTTGTGGGCGATTCTGGTGGTCTGCGCGATGCTGCTGGGGCTGGTTCCCTCGGCATTCGCCCAGGGCGTGGATCTGAACTGTCTGGGGCTGTCCGCCGACGACTGCAAGATCGTCACCGATGCAACCGCGAACACCGCCAACTTGCGTTCGTTCAACCAGTCGTTTACGTTCGAACTGAATGTCAGCGGGATGGAAACGCTCGACCCGACATCAGAACCGTTGGCGCTGAAGGCGTCCGGCAGCGGCCCGTTCGTGCTCGACCCGACGGCCGCCTCGATGGAGAACGGCGTCGCTATGGCGCTGGACATCAGCGGTGAAGCCAATGGCGACAGCGGCACGTTCAGCATGGTGATCGTGGACG
>JAEUQZ010000612.1 GCA_016788965.1 Anaerolineae bacterium
CTCCCGGTCGAAGATGAAGGCAATCTGCTCTTTCCAGGTGATCTGGATCAGGCGGGTATCGACCAGCGCCAGCCCTTCGGCGAAGTAGTTGGGCGGGTATTCGATCTTCCGCAGGACTTCGCTGGTTTCGGGGTCTACCAGACGCAGATCGGATTCACCGTACTGACCGGCGCTTTCGTAGAGTTTGCCATCGGCCAGCACGAGACCCTGGGTGTAAGAGTCTTCCGCGTGCGGCCGAACCGAGATGATTTGTGGTACGAGGTGTTCGACGGGTAATGCCGTCGGCGTTGGAGTTGGTGTGGCGTCCTGGGCGGCTGCGCGGCCGCCGAGTTCGATGGCGAGAGACAGCACGAAAACTCCAGCAAGCAGCAGGTGGCGCGGCATGCATTACTCCTCGTGTAAGCAGGCGATTTGAACGCGCCTATTGTAACAAAGGCAGGCAAATTCGGAATAGGCTGCCTGAGCCGAGGCTGCTCTGGACGCTGATCTGGCCGCCGTGCAGCTCGACGATGCGCCCGGTGAGGGGCAGTCCCAACCCGATGCGGCCGGTGTGGGTGGAACGGGCTTTTTCGGCGCGGAAGAAGCGGTCGAAGATGTGGGGCAGTGCCTCGCTGGGGATGCCCGCGCCGCTGTCCTGCACGTCGATGAGGGCGTCCCGGCCAGTGCAGGTCACGCGCAAGGTGATCGTGCCGCCCACAGGGGTGTGCTGAAAGGCATTGACGACGAGATTGCGGATGGCGCGTACCAGGTAATCGTGATGGCCGCTGATGAAGACCGATTCGCTGGTCACATCCAGCCGAAGCATGATGCCCTGCTTTTCGGCCTGGGGCAGGTCATGGCTGTGGAGATCGCGGATGATTTGGGCGATGTCCAGCGGACGGCAGTCCAGTCCCAGGTCGGGGTCATCCAGACGGGACATCAGCAGCAGGTCGTCGAGACTGTTCCGAAGATGGCTGGCCTGCTCGTTGACCGTGTCCAGGTGACGGGTGAGTTGGAGATCAGGGGGTACGAGGCGCTGGAGCATGAACAGGCTGGTGAAGATGGTTGCCAGGGGCGTTCGCAGGTCGTGGGAGGCATCGTCGATGAACTGGCGCAGGACGTGGCTGCGCTGGCGTTCGGCGACGAGTTCGAGGCGCTGGGCTTCGCTGGTTTTTCGGTCGGTGATGTTGGCGCTGATGCCATTGATGCTGATGAGCTTCCCGTTGGCATCATAAATGGGCATGAAGAAGGCTTCGATCCATTGAGGCTGTCCATCCGGGAGCCGGATTCTGAACTCGGCCAGTTTGCCCTGACCAGGAACTAAGTTAGAGAGTATCTCGTTGAGGATAGCGGCGTCATCAGAGTGGAGGATGCGATACCAGATGGCCGGGTCGTCATAGAATTCCTGTGGCGGGCGGCCATAGACCTTGAGGCAGGCGGGCGAAATCTGGGTGACTTGCGTGGTGGCGGCATCGACGGAGAAGAAGGCGTAGTTCACATTCTCGAAGAGCGTAATGATCTGGTTGCGGAGCTTGATGGCCTCATCGTGGGCTTCTTTGCGCTGAGATGTTTCCTGTTCGAGACGGTGGGCATCGCGCTCGCGCAGATAGGCCCAGAGGATGTTCAGGACCGAGAGGGTGAACAGAAATTCAAACGGCAGTCGGATTTGTTCCAGGGTGAGAAAGCCAGTGATCTGAGGCAGCATCAGGATGAAGATGCTGTTGATCGTCCCGATCAGCAGCAGCCCCCTCCAGGAAATGACAAGGCCGGCCACCAACGTGACCACGGCCAGCCAGAGCAGTGGAGCGGTTGTGCCATAGGGCGTAGGTGGGCCGTAAGCCCGCATCAAGGTCTGAAAATAAACCGTGACAGTCACCAGGACGATGCCGATGTAGGTGGCCTGCCGATAGAGGGTCGTCAGTCGGCTGATGCCGTAGATTCCAACCAGCGTCATGAC
>JAEUQZ010000613.1 GCA_016788965.1 Anaerolineae bacterium
TAGGGGCGCGGCAGACCGGCAAGACCACGCTGATCGAATGGCTGCGCCACAGCATGACCGCGCTCGATGACTTCAACCCCGACCCAACGGCGGCCGGCGGCGAATCCATCGCGGATTTCAGCGCCAGTGTAGGGGACGGCTACATGAAGCTCAAGCCCAGCCGCGATGTCGGCGGCGAGTACGCCATGTGGGAGACCGACTGGGTGGAATTGTTCCGGGCGGCCCAGCCGCGCGGCATCCTGTTCCTGATCGACCACACCGATGTGCATCTGCAGAAGGATGCGCTGAACTTCGTCCTGCAGATGATTGAAGACGAACCTTCGGCGGCCAAGCATCTGAAAGCGTTCTACATCCTGGTCAACAAGTCCGACCTGTGGGGCGAGACGACCACGCTGGAGGATATCCTGCACCACTACCGCAACGAGCAGAAGCGCCTGCGCGGTCAGGCCGACCGCATCGGCTACAAGTGGGAGATTGCCGAGGGCAGTCTGGTCGCCAACCGGGGCGTGGCCGAGTTCATGAAGAAGTTCCTGAACACGCTGCGCCCGCGTCCGCAGTAGGTTGACTGCACCCATGCGCCAGTTGGTGATCGAGTACGTCCTGGAAGGCCATCAGCGCGGTTACAACTACACCTCGCCGACCAACGGCTTCAACGACGACACCCTCAAGAGCGTCTGGCGGACGGCCATGCCGCGCGGGCAGGGCTGGGGCGCAGAGGCCTATCGCGGGGCGCGGTCGTACAAGTCTTTCCGACTGCCGGATGGACGGCTGGCGCTGGCCGATGTGGTCGTGACCGACCAGCGCGACGAAAGCGGCCGGGCGGGCATCCGCCGCGCCGTGGTCGATATCATGCCGGAAGGGGAGTACCTCGACCGCCTCAAGATGCTGCTGCGCCAATATCCAGCGGATGTCCGCGCCGTGGTCGAACACAGACCCTGGTTCGGGCGGCGCATCCCCAAAGTGAAGGGCGACTCCCAGGTCTTGCTGAGCCACCCGTATACCTCGCCGCGCGGCTGGCAGGTCATCGAAGCCCTGGTGCTGGAGACCGCCCGCGAGGCGCTCGATCATGCCTGGATGAGCGGGCGTTTCATTGGCTTTACCACGCTGGCGCTGGCCTACCAGGACGAGACGCAACTCGTCGTCCTGCCGGAGAAACGCGCCCAGGAACTGGCCGCCCCCAACCTGAATCGTATCCACATTTAGCTGTTAGTGTGTTAGTTTCTGGATTTTGGCCGACGACTGGCCTCCTATTCGAGTACAGCCGCAACCCAAATCGGCGCTGCCGCGTATTTCTCATGAGGAGAAGCGCGTTTGCAGCACCCACGGGGAGGGAACATGCGTGTACAGAACAGGACGGCCAATAGCGTGTCGCTGGATATGCAGTGGTTGACTCGCGTAGGGGGCATTGCGGCTATCGTTCTCGCCGCGGCCTATATCATCGTCATTCTGCTGTATGCGGCAGCCGGAGCGCCGCCGACGGGCGGGGAAGCGTGGCTGATCTATCTGTATGGCAAGACGGCCCTGTGGTGGGCCATTCTGGGATTCTCGATCCTGACGGACTTTCTGTTTGTTCCGGTCGCCTTCGCGCTCTACTTCGCGCTGAAGGGCGTCAACCGGACAGCGGCGCTGATCGGAGCCGCTTTCCTGGGATTGTTCGCTGTGCTTGATCTGGCCGTGACCTGGCCCCAGTACGCCGCGCTCATCACGCTCAGCAGCGGCTATGCGGCTATCTCGGACGCTGTGCAGCAGGGAGTTTATGTCGCGGCGGCCAGCTACGCGGATTCGGCGCTGCAATACAGCCAGGCAATCTACAGCATCCTGGTTCCTTCCTTCGGGATTCTGCTGATCGCGCTGGTGATCGACCTGGTCAAGCGCGATGACGCTGCCGGCACCTGGCAGGCCAGCCATTTCCGGTGGCGTGTCCGCACGGTGC
>JAEUQZ010000614.1 GCA_016788965.1 Anaerolineae bacterium
TGGGGGCATTGGCGGAAGGCATGCTGATCCGCGACCTCTTTGCCTGTGGCGTGAATGGCTACCTCTACAAGAGTGATGATTTGCAGGACTGCCTGCTGACCGCGCTCGATACGGTCATGCGTGACCGACCGTACCTCTCGCCGACGGCTAACGCCGAGTACCTGGTCGCGCTGCACTCGCTGCAACCGGAAGGCTATCTGGACGACGAAGCGCGCGAGGTGCTGAACAAATTGGCGAAGGGTATCCATGCCGCGCAGATCGCACGCGAGCTGGGCATCACCCAGCGGCGCGTCTACTGGGTGCGACAGAAGCTGCGCCAGCGCTTTGGCGCGAAGACCAACGAACATCTCATCCACCGCGCCGCCGCGGAGGGCTTTACGTGCTTGCAGGAATGAAATCCTGCTTCCTCGGACTGTAAGCTCTCGTACTGCCAACTGAACCGCCGACAGCACCTCCGACTCCGCCTTCGCTACGATGAAAGTCTAGTGAATGTTGGAGTTTTTCATGTCCCGATTTCAACGCACAACCCTGCTGCTTCTGGCGCTGCTGTGCCTGCCCGTTTGGGCGGTACTGCTCTACATCACTTTGACTCTCAACACGCCGGAAAAACTGACCATACTGCCCACTCTGGCAATACTGACCACTGCCGAACCGACCCACACGCCACTGCCGACTGCATCGCCAACGCCAACCGGGATGCCTACGTTCGCCGCATCGCCAACCCTCGCGCCAACCGAGGCACTGCCCACGTTGGCGACGCGGGTGCTGGATATCTACTCTGTGATGCCAGGCGTATTTGTGCCAGCGACGGCGACGCCGTACCCGCCGGATGTGACCATTATCCCTGCGCCACCCAATCCCTATGAGCCGCTAACTGATGCGACCCTGCTGCCGCCACCCTACTTCGGCTGGACGAGCTTCGAGTCGGATCATCCGCATGTGATCTATGCCACGCGCTGGGAGCGGCGGCTGCACACCTGGGCGAGCCGCGGCCAGTATCACCGCACCGAAGACAGCGCCACCAGCATCCGCTTCCAGTTCGAGGGCGAAGGGCTGCGGATCCGCTATGTCGGGGCGCGCAATATGGGGTTATTCCAGATCATTGTGGATGGCATCCTCATCGATACCGTCGATGCCTATGCCGAGGGTCTCCTGTTCCTCGGCACGCGCGTGTACTTCGTCGGTTCGGGCGTACACTTGCTGGAACTGCGTCCGACCGGGCAGAAGAACAATCGCAGCGAGGGAATCACGGTTGCGCTCGATGCCATCCAGGTCTGGCGAGGCGATGGGCACAGTCTCATCGTCCCGCCGCCTATGCTCACTATGACGCCCTCGCCTGAACCGCAACCGGTCGCATTCGCGTTGGTCAGCGCGCCACCAACGATGCTCCCTATTACCACTGTTCCCGCGCCAGTGCCCTTGACCGCCTCCATCGTCATCGCCTACGACGAGAATGGCAACCGGGCTGTCGATCCGGCAGAGGGTGTAGCGGGGATTTCGGTGCGATTGGTCGAGGTCGGGACGAACCGCGCATTGGCGCAAGCATTCACCGATGCCAGCGGCTATGCCGAGCTTCAGGTGCAGGCTTCTACCGAAGTGCGGCTGGTTGTGCCCTACTTAGGCAAGGTCTATCCGATCCCGTTAAGGCAGCGGTCGGCAGATGCCCGCTTCACGCTGCTGCTCGCCCCCGGCAACCAGCCCGGTCTGATCCCGTAGGAGCGACCCATGCCACTCGATCTCCTCCTCGGTCTGCGGATCGCCATCGACACCTTCTGGTACAACCTGCTGCTCAGCCTGGCCGCGCTGCACTGGGGGCTGCTGCGCGGTTTCGTCATGATGGGCTACATCGTCGAGGTCATCAACCGCTGGCTGGCGCAGAATGCCTTCTCGCCG
>JAEUQZ010000615.1 GCA_016788965.1 Anaerolineae bacterium
ATGCTTTTGTCCAGGTATGGTCAATGTATTGACCATGAACCTTTGGTGAACAGGTCGTGAATTACGGTCGGCGGGATGAGCATAATTCAGGGTGATGGCCTCGCACATGGCAGGTGAACCGCATAATGTGGAAGTCCAATGAAGTAGGGGCGGACGCCATTCTTGGCGTCCCTGGAGTTTGGCTCTTTTGGGGAAGTCAAGGAGAAGCGCGGGGAGGGGAAAGGAAGCGCGGGGCGAGGAAAACGGCTTCAATTTCGAGCCAGTTGTGGGGAGACGGGGCAAAAAGGGCCGAAAAGTCGGAGGCGTGAGCGAGTTCGAGACGGCAATCATTGAGAAGGGTGATGAGAGTAGCGCGGCGTGGGCGGGAACGCTGCCAGGCGGAGCGGCGGGGATGGGGAGAGCCATAGCCATAGAATCGCAAGCCGACCAGAACCAGCAAGGCATAGACCCAGGCCGACCATTGGACGGAAGCAACCGCCGCCAGGGGATGGAAGGCCTGCTTGTCACCCAAGCCGAAGTCGGACTTGAGTTCGCGGTGGGTGACTTCCAGTTCCCAACGCTGCCAAGCCCAGGTCAGGAGGGATTCGACGGGGAGGGGCAGCTGCCAGACGCCCTCGACGAGGATGGCGTTGACCAGATAGAAGCAGGGAAGACGGCGCTTGGTCTGGCCGGCTCGCGTCCAGCTCTGGCCGCGAACGATCAGCAGGAACAGGGGAACCTGGGGCATGCCCCGGCGCAGGAAGGGGCCTTCCACCCGGTAGACGACCCGGCGGGGGCGTTCGCGCACGAGCAGGGTCGTGTTGAGCCAACCGCTGCGCTGCTGGAGGTAGTCCTGCGGAGCTGGTGCCGGATCGCCGTAGAGGCGGCGACGACCTCGGCCGGGGTAGGGGCCAGGCAGGCAACACAAAGCGCGGTTCTTGGCCGTTCGCACCAAGGCCACCGTGCGGGGCGGCAGCCCCCGCCAGAATTCGGGCTTATCGTAGGTGGCATCGCCCAGGCACAACAGCACTTGCGCTTCCCGTCCAGCACCATCCAACTGCTGGCGCGTCCACTGGACGGCTTGCAGCCCGGCCTGCTGTTCCTTGACCGCATCATGGCACTGGCGCACCGCTTTGTCGGGAAAGGCCGGCAGGAAGCGCAGCGGGATCGCCCGGCTGAACCCATTCACCAGCGGCGCCAGCCAACTGGCATTCACGAAGCGTTGTGCCCGGTGAATGCTCACCCGCCACGGTGGGTTGCGTGGGCACTTCATCCAACCGCTGCCTTCCATCTTTCGGCTCTCGCGCGGTACCCCCACCGCATCCACCCCCATCGCGTACACCGCCTCGATCCCCACCTCCTTCAATGTCTCCCTGAACACCACCTTCGCCGCCGCTTCTTCCGCAAACCGTCCCGGTCGCTGCCACACCCGATACCAGGCACTCCAATCCTCACTCTCCAACCCCAGTGCCCGCAACAAGTCCGTCACCCGATGGCGCGCCACCGCCAGCACTTCCGCCAACACCAGCGCCACGATCCGTCCGTACACCCGATCCTGCCCGAACGCGCTCCCGTGCGCTGCCAGCAGCTTGACCAGTTCCTTGAGTACCGTGCTCGAGTGTGCGATAGTTGTCATGGGATGACCTCGGGTGGCTTTCGTTTGTCAACTCAAGCTTTACCCCAGATCATCCCCCTTCGCCACAAAGAGCCAAACTCCAGGGACGCCATTCTTGGCGTCCGGAATTTCCTTTTGAATACCACCCTCCCACTCCGCCAGAACCCCTGGAGGGGGTGGTCTTCCTCTAGCCGGGGGATTTCATCCCAATACGGTTGGGTTAAGGCGGACAGATGGTTAAGGCTGCAAGCCAAATTCCCCCGTAAGCTGCCCGCTGATG
>JAEUQZ010000616.1 GCA_016788965.1 Anaerolineae bacterium
CTCTGTGCCTCTGTGGTTCAATTCGCATTGGATTTTCATCTTGGGGTGTGATGCCATTTCATAGGGACTTTGCGGTTCAATTCGTATTGGACTGTTTGCCGTTGGATGCTTGCGCGATTTCAGGGTACTGTAGCGCTCCTAACCGTCTTCCCCAATCCCCAATCCCTAACCCCTGAGCTTCCGCAGCCGTTCACCCGCCGTTCGCAGCGTCGCCTCATCCTTGCAGAAGGCGAACCGCACCCGCTTGCCGGAAAGCGAGCGGTGCGCGTCGCTGTAGAATGGGGAGGGCGGGATGCATGCCACGCCAATATCGGTGATCAGGTACTTGGTGAACTCGATGTCGTCGCCGGGGAACACCTCGGAGAAATCCCCCAGCACGAAATACGTCCCCTCCGGCGCGCTCGCCTTGATCCCGGCCTGCCACAACCCGTCCATCAGGATGTCGCGCCGCGTGGTGTACATCGCCTGGAGTTCCTCGAAATATGTCCCCGGCAGACTCAGCGCATACGCCGCCGCGATCTGCGACGGGTGATGCACCGCGAACGTCACGAACTGGTGCGCCCGCATCACCCCCGCCACCAGATCAGGCGGGCCGTACACCCAGCCCACCTTCCAGCCCGTCACGCTGAAGCTCTTGCCCAGGCTGCTGACCGTTACCGTCCGCTCCGTCATCCCCGGCAGCGCCGCGATAGGGGTGTGCTGCGCCGGTTCAAACACCAGATGCTCGTACACCTCGTCGGAGATCACGATCACATCGTGTTCCTGGCACAGATCGGCCACCAGTTGCATCTCGGCTGGCGTGAACACCCGCCCGGTTGGATTGTGCGGCGAATTCCACAGGATCGCCCGCGTCTTCGGCGTGAACGCCCGCCGCAGTTCATCCGGGTCGAGTGTCCAGTCGGGTGCGTGCAGCGGCACGAAGACGGGTGTCGCCCCCGCCATAATCAGATTGGGCACGTAGCTGTCGAAGTACGGCTCGATGACGATCACCTCATCGCCCGCATCGACCAGCCCCAGAATGCACGAAAACACGGCCTCGGTCGCCCCCGCCGTGGCGATCACCCCCCGGTCGGGATCGATGCTCAGGCCATAGAAGCGGTCGGCGTGCGCCGCGATGCTCTTTCGGAAATCCGGTGCGCCGTTGCCCGGCGGATACTGGTTGTACTGTCCCGCTTGCAGCGCCGTGACCGCCGCCCCGATGATGTCATCCGGCCCGTCGAAATCGGGCCGCCCCTGGCCGAGGTTGACCGCCCCGTGCTGGGCCGCCAGGATGTTGATCTCGCTGAAAATCGTCGTCCCGAATGACTGAACGCGCCTGGCAAATGCCGTCATTCCCCTCGACTCCCTCTGCTCTTCCCGATAAACCCGCCGCCCATCCATCAACCGGCAAACCGGAGCCTATGCTATCCGGGCTTAATGTGTCTCAGCCTGCTTCAGCAGGCTTGTTCAATTTGCCGGATGCTTGAGCATCCGGCCTCCCCCCTAATCCCCAATCCCTAACCCCTAACCCCCAACCCCGCCTGAGTCGCCAGTTCATCTACCCGTGCGTTGAATTCGTGTACCGCGTGCCCCATGTTTCCAGGTGATCTCATGCCGCTGCGTCGCCGCGTACAGCTGTTCCCAGAGGTCCTGGTTCAGTACCGGCCTTTTGTCGGCAGTCTTCCACCCGTTCCGAACCCATTTCGGCAGCCACTCGCTGATTCCCCGCTGCACATACTGGCTGTCCGTGTGGAACTCCACCCGGCACGGGCGGTTCAGCGCCTCCAATGCCTGGATCGCCGCCGTCAGTTCCATCCGGCTGTGGGTCGTGGAGCGTTCGCCGCCGCTGATTTCGCGGCGGTGTTCCCCAAAAATAAGCAGCGCCGCCCAGCC
>JAEUQZ010000617.1 GCA_016788965.1 Anaerolineae bacterium
TGACCAATTATGCTCAGGCGCTGGATTACTTTCGGCAGTCGCTGCGGGATGCGGTGGAATTGGGCGCGGAGCCGATTGCGCTGGAGGCGCTCGTCGGGATCGCGTCGGTTTACGTCAAGCGGGACAAGGACGATGCGGCGCTGGAACTGCTGGGTATGGCTGTGTCTCATCCGGCGAGCAGTTCGGAAATCCGCGGACTGGCCGATCCGATCCTGGAGGACATCCAGACGCGGCGAAGCGAAGCTGAAGTAACCGCGGCCCTCGGCAAAGTGACAGGCATTGATCTGGCGGGGCTGGCGGGAAGGGTGCTGGGCACAGCATCAGGCTGAACTTCGGTCGAATAGCGGCACAGCGAGAAGCGGGGCAGTCCCCCGCTTCTTTACGTTTGTTACGTCATTTTCAGAAATAGTTTACCCACTTGTCGAGCGATTGTCGGGATAATTGGAATAGGAATCATTGAACTCAACGATAGGGAGATCAGCATCATGGAAAGACGCAAATGGCTTGTCCCATTGTTCGTGCTGGCGATTGCATTCGTGCTTCAGGTGACGCCCATTCTGGCGAGTGGCGGTGTGCCGGTTTATGGCGACGGGTCGGAGGTCACACCTGTACATGGGACGATGCTTTCACGCGGATAAGTTTCGCGAGTTCCCGAAAGGGCGAACATGAGCTGCGTAGAACGGCAGCGGGATAAGTCTCGCCGCTGTTTCGTTGTCGGATAAGCCTCTTTACGTTGGCGCGTAATTTTCAGAAATACTCAAGGCTCAAAAAGGCGACTTCCGAAGACAATGGAAATATGGAATGTTGGATCAAGTGTCAGGAGCAGCATCATGGCACGCTTCAAGCTCATCGTCGTTGTACAACTGCTTATCCTCCTGTTTGGACTTCAGCTTGCGCCGAGCACAGCGTTTGGCGAGCCGCTGCCGCCTATTCCGCCGCAGTCGGTTCTGAACCTGGTCGCCAGCCAGACGGGTGGGCCAACCCTGATTCCGCTGGGTGTCCCGGATGCGTTCCGGGCGCAGTTGGTGGGCTTCAACGGGGTGCTGGACGGCGTGGAAAACATGCTGGAGTATATGCGGGCGGTCAGCTATTTTGACCGATCTGGCAACCTGCGCGAGCTGGTCGTGCCGCTGAAAAACAGCGGAACGGCTGTGCTGGGGCCGAAGTTCTCCATCCCAGACGAATGGCCGACGCCGGGACAGATCGTCGGCGTGGTCTGGCAGCGGGGACGCGGCACGATGGTCATGGTCGCCATCTTTGGTGGGATGGATTCGACCACGCCGTATATGTTCCGATTCTACAGGAATTCCACCCAGTATTATGAAGAGAGTCTAATCTATAGCGAATTCGTGGACTACTTCGGTGATGGCCGGTTGGAGCGGATCGATCAGGGCGGATTGATTGCCCACCAAAACAGCTGCGTCTCCGTTGGGCTGGATCAATTGTGCTGGTGGCCGTATTTAGAAACCCAGCTGCGCGACCAAGGCATCAGTACTGCTGTCCAGAAGGCTGTGAACCGTGCCTGGGATCGGTATCAGGTGTACACCGCTTTCGCCGACTGGATGGCCGTGCCGGATATCATCGGTATGGTACGCCGCGGCCAGTGTGCTATCCAACTCTATGGGGCGACTTCGGTCAACAGCCTGACCAACTGCAAGGCTAATCTGCTGATGGCTCATGCGTTCAGTTCAGCGGAGGGGGAACCGATTGGCATCTGGGTGGTCACGGCAAATGCGGATCTCAAGGCGTATCGTCCGAACGGAACCTATACAGGACTGGTTCCTCCCGGCGAATACCTGTTGATCGATGCGACGCCGAACCTGAGCGTTCCGGGACAGGTGGGGGTGTTGTTCCTGGTGAACATCAACAGC
>JAEUQZ010000618.1 GCA_016788965.1 Anaerolineae bacterium
TCGTCTACCCAGACGTGGTGGTAGTGTGTGGCGAGCCACGCCTATTGGATCGACACGAGGATACACTGCTCAATCCGACGGTGGTTGTGGAGGTGCTGTCGCCTTCGACAGAGCAGTACGACCGGGGGCGGAAGTTCCAGAAGTACCGGACGCTGGAGTCGCTGCGCGAGTATATCCTGGTCGCGCAGGATGTCGAGCGGATTGAGCATTATGTGCGACAGGAAGACGGCCAATGGCTGTTCTCCGACGCGCTGGGCAGCGAGGCGGTTGTCGAACTCCCGTCGATTCAATGCCGGCTCCCCCTCAATGAAGTCTATGACAAGGTGACGTTCGAGGACGCTGACGCATCTCCGCCTTCGGCCTGAAGCAATGATGGACTCAAGCGGGTCGGCTGGTGCGGGAGGCGGGCGAGTTCGTCGAGCCGCGCGACTGCCGCTGGCAGGGTCAGGCGGTGGTAGATCATGCTGGCGGTTTGCCTGAGCAAGCCGGGTCGCAGGTTGGCTGGATTCCGCAGCAGGGATTTGATCTCCGCCCAGGTCTTGCGCGAGCGGTAGTCTTTGTGAACGACGGTGTGAAGCTGGCGGTAGAACTCGGTGCGGAACGGTCCCTGGTAGAGCATCGCCAAGTCCGCGCTATCCGTCCAGTTGGCGCGATCCCCCAGTTCGTGTTTCACAGCTTCATAGAAGGATGTGCCCGGCAGGGGGTAGCTGACGCTGATGCCGATGTCATCGGGCATGAGGTCGCGCACCATTTTGAGGGTGAGTTCGATGTCTTCGCGGGTTTCGCCGGGATAGCCGAACTGCAAGAAGAAGGCGACTTTGACTCCGTGGGCATGAAGCTGGCGGGTGGCTTCGTAGATTTGCTCGACGCGCGTGCCTTTTTGCATGGCATCGAGGATTTTCTGGGAGCCGCTCTCAGCGCCGACCCAGACAATCCTGGCTCCGGCGCGGGCAAGCGCGGGTATGGTTTTGCCTCTGAGGAGCAGATCGACCCGGTTGAGGCTCTTGAAGGGAATATGTAAACCGCGCTGGTCGAGAAGATCGGCGAAGGCTTCGATCCAGCGATCCTGGATGCCCATGATGTCGTCCATGAACCAGATATGATCGGGATCGAAGTGTTCCTTCAGCCAGGCCATTTCCGCGACGACGTTTTCCGGGCTGCGGACATTGTACTTCTGGCCCCAGATGGGCTTGGCGCACCAGTTGCAGTGGAAGGGGCAGCCGCGGGTCGTGACCATGTTCATGGAGTAATACCCGTGGCGCTGCTTCCAGATGGCGCGGTAACGGTCACGGTCTACCAAATCCCAGGCGGGAAACGGGAGCGAATCCAGATCGCGGATGACGGGACGGGCGGGGGTTTTGATGACGCGATCCTGATGGCGATAGGCCAAGCCGAGGATGCGGTAGAGGTCAGGCTCGGCGATCTGATCAGAAGAGCGAGGGGTCAGGTAAGCTACGAGTTCAGCGAGGGTTTCGTCACCTTCGCCGAGGAGGACGTAATCGGCTCCCTGAGCGAGATAGGCTTCGGCGTGATCGGTCATGTCCGAGCCGCAGACGATGACGGTACAGCCCTGCTCCCTGGCGGAGGCAATCATCTGGAAGGCGGCTTCACGCATACGGAGCAGGCTCATCTTGCTGAGGTAGTTGAAGTTGTCCTCGAAGATGATGGCGAAGCGGGGCCGATGCTGTTTAAGCGCGGCAGCCCATTCGTGAGGGCCATCACTGAGCATGGCATCGAAGAGAGCGACATCGAGACCAGACTGCCGGAGCAAGCTGGCCGCGTAGAGCGTGCCGAGCGGCGGATAGGGCTGCATGGCGTCCCAGAGTTTGGGATCGAAGCGCAGGTAGTAGGACTGGCCGAAGAGGATGGT
>JAEUQZ010000619.1 GCA_016788965.1 Anaerolineae bacterium
TCTTCAGCGGTGGAGAGCGCCTGAGCATAGCTGTCGCCACCAACATGGGCGGTGGGGGCGGTGGTCTTGGAGGCGCGGTCGAAGGTGATGAAGGGGATGCCGGCATCAGTGGCGGCGCGGACGGATGCGCCGATGGCGGCGCTGTCTTCCGCGCGGGCGATAATCAGGTTCACGCCCTGGTTGATCATGTCTTCGATGTTGGCAGCCTGACGAGCCGGATCGCCGTCGGCAGCGGTGATGACCCACTCGACGTTGACCCCGGCTTCTTCACCCTGGCGGACGCTCTCGGACTGCATGTAGCTTTCCCAGGCGTAGACCAATGTCACATCGTAGCGGTTCCAGGACAGACCGATCTTGTAGTTCATCGGTTCCTGCGCCAGCGCGGTGGTGCTGAGCAGAAGTAAGGCGAATACCAGCAAAATCAGCGAAGTGCGTTTCATTTTTGTCTCCATCAATGTGTACTCTCTGACAGGCATTCGGTTGATTTGACCTCGGACTCAACTCGGTTGATCGTTCGCGGTTGGCTCCTTTCCCTTGCAGCTTGAGGTATCGCTCGCGCGTCGCCTGGACGCGCTCAGGTGGTTTGCGTTTGCGGCTGGGTGGGCGCTTCTTCGGCCTCGAAGGTGTGCGTCTCCACCGGGACCTGTGCCCGCAGCGAGTCGGCATACATGGCGATGAAGATGATCGCGCCGTTGACGAAACGGTAGGCATACGGGTCCGCCCCCAGATGGTTCAGCCCGTTGCGGATGATCTCCAGCATGAGGACGCCGCGCAATGCGCCGGGCAGGATGCTGCCTTCGCCCCCGAACAGGCTGATGCCGCCGATGACGATGACCGAGACAGCCGTGAATTCCAGGCCGCTGCCGATGGAGCCGGAGACCGCGCCGACCTGCACGACCATCAGCACCCCGCCGATGGCGGCCAGCAGACCGCACACCACGAAGGCGAAGAAGGTCACGCGCGGCACGCGCACGCCTAACCGGGCGGCGGTATCGGCATCATTGCCGACGGCCATGATCTGCCGCCCGAAGGCGGTGCGGCGGTGGATCAGATGGATGATCGCCATGATCGCCAGCGCGATCAGAATATCGACGAAGATTGGGCCGACCGTGGCGTTCCCCAGACGGCGCACCTCTTCCGGCAAAGAGATGTTGGTCGATTTGGTCAGTTCCAGGCCGATCCCGCGCAGACCGATCATTGTGCCCAGCGTGGTGATGAGCGGGTTGATCCGCAGCACGACCACGATGAAGCCGTTGAGCGCGCCGATCAGCGCCCCCAGGGCCAGGACGATGACCAGTGTCAGCACCGGATCGACATCCTGCCGCACCATCAGGATCGTGCCGACCGAGGTCGTCAGGAAGGCGGTCGAGCCGACCGAGATATCGAGCTTGCCCATCATCACCACCAGGGACAATCCAGCGGCGATGACCATCAGCGGGGCGGCGGCATGCAGCAGGCCGATGATGTTGGTTCCGGTCAGGAAGCGCGGCGCGGAAAGGGTGTAGAACAGCACCACCCCGATCAGCACGATCTCGAAGCCGTAGCGCAGCAGGAACTGGCGGGCGCGGCTCCAGGATGACTCGGATGTCGATTTAGCGGGCAGCATGTTGGCGCTCCTCCATGAAGTCCACACCGGCGGCGGCGGCCATGAGTTCACTGCGGGCGGCCGTGCCCGGTAGTTCGCGGACGATCTGACCCCGGTTCATCACCAGGTAGCGCTGGCACAGCGCCATCATCTCTTCCAGTTCGGAGGAGATCACCAGGACGCCTTTGCCGGCTTCGGCCAGTTCCAGGATGATGTTGCGGATTTCGGCCTTCGCGCCCACGTCCAGGCCGCGCGTGGGTTCGT
>JAEUQZ010000061.1:0-235 GCA_016788965.1 Anaerolineae bacterium
AAGGCAATACCGAGGATGTCGAACCCGTCCTGAAAATCCGTGGACGTTACCGCGACTTCGCCCAGTTGGAAACGCCGATCCTAGGTGTATTGACCCGCGCCAGTCGCATCGCCACCAATGTGTACCAGACCTTGCAGGCCGCGCGGGGCAAGACGGTCTTCTTCATGCCCGCTCGCTTCGATCTGCCAGAAGTGCAGCCGATTGATGGTTATGCTTATTGGCTGGCCGTGCAGCG
>JAEUQZ010000061.1:245-16238 GCA_016788965.1 Anaerolineae bacterium
CTCCCGACCGATGTGCTGCGGGTGGCGCTGGCTGACTTCAATAATGATTCGGTGGACGCTGCGCTGCAAACGTTGGCCGTCTACTGGCCGCCTTATCTGGCGGCCTGCCAGTCGGGAGACCTGGAAGCACAGAAGCGCTGGACGCTGAACGGCGTGCGGCTGGATACCTCCTCGACGATGCGCGATGTGTCGATGGAGCCAGATGGGGAGAAGGGAACCAATCCCGCGCTGGTGCGGAAAGTGCGTCAGGCCATCGATCACGCCTGGGAAAGCTGGAATGTGCCCGCCGAATGGGTGGAGACCGCCCAACAGTTCTGCCGAGGTGTCAAGATCGTTGTATCGGGCGGATTCAATGCTGCCAAGATCGACCGTTTTGAGCGGGAAGGCACGCCTGTCGATCTGTACGGCGTGGGTTCGACGCTGCTGCGGAACGGCGAGGACAGCAACACCGATTACACGATGGATGTGGTGCGGGTGAAACTCTGGGATGAGTGGGTGGATATTGCCAAGCTGGGGCGCCTCCCGAATGACAACCCCAATTTGAAGCCTGTAGACCTGAGCCAGTTTTAGAGAGGCAGCGCGACACATGCCGGATCAACCAGACTCCCCCTCCAACGGCCAGGCTGAACCCGGTTGGCGGCAGCCGCGTCGGGACGCCGATAAAGGCCGCGAACCGCGCCTGTTTTCGTCGCAACTGGGCAGCCGCTGGGTATCACTCTCGGCGTTGGTCGAACAGATCGAAGCAGCTTTCCTCGACGAGCATGGGGATGATTCGATGGCGCTGCGTCAGGCCGAGACGAAGGCGCAGCGGCTCGCGCTGATCCGCGAGACCACCGACTATGTGCTGGCGGTCGAATCGGTTCAGGTTTCACGCGACGAAAAAGCGGAATTGATCCGGCAGGCATTCAGCAGCCTGTTTGGGTATGGGGCGCTGGATGGACTGCTGACAGATGACCGGGTGACAACCATCTCCCTGGAAGGGCCGGATAAGGTTTCAGTCCGGTATGGACATGGCGAACTGATCCCCCTGGGACCGATCTTTCAAACGGTCGAGCAGTTCGAGCGGGTGGTCAGGCGGCTACTGGCTGATGCGGGCGCGTCATATCATCCTGACCAGCCGTTCCTGGAATTCGGGTTGATGGCCGGAGAGCGCCCCATCGGTGTCAATCTGGTCGCGCCGCCGCTGATCTATCAACTCACCGTCGATATCCGCCTGCATCCACGCCAAGCCCTGACGCTGGAGGCGTTGGCGGGGCAGGCGTTCCTTTCAGATGAAGCACTCCAGGTATTGCTGGCGCTGACGCGGTCGCCGCACGGTATCATGGTGATCGGCGATCCCGAATCCGGCAAGACGACTCTGCTGAATGCGCTGCTGCTGGCGCTGCCGGAAACCGCATCAATCACAGCGGTAGAACGCGCTGGTGAGATGCGGCTGCCGGAACGTGTCCAGCGGCTGCGGACGCAGTGGCCTGTGGGTGAGCAGCCCGGCGCGACCTTCGGCGAGCAAATTCGGCGTGCCCTGAACGATAAGCCGCAGGTTCTTATACTCGATGAGGTGCGGTCGGACGAGCCGGGGACGATAGCGCCGCTGCTCCAGATGGACGATCCGCCGCGTCAAATCTGGTCGTTCCGAGGCGCGATTTTTACCAAGCGTCTGCAAAATGCGCTGGGGATGCTGGCGCGGCGGGCCGATCCATCGGCGGGGGAGATGGTTGTGCAGAGTCTCTACCGACGGCTGCCGTTTGTGGTGACAGTGAATCGGGTGGCCGAACAGCTTCGCCTATGGAGCATTGGCGAGTGGCAGTTCAGGCACAGCCCGGATTACCCGACCTACACCCCGCTCATGCAGACAGAAGAGGGGCGGCTGCGCCCCTCTGGTGAACTGCCACAGAATTCAGTTGATCTGCCGGACTCGTTCTGGAACCGTGGCGGCTAGACTTTCTCTCCGGCCACAGTCCGTTTCAGTCCCTCGACGAACGGCGGACGAACGATCCCGTTTTCGGTGATGATGCCGGATAGATAGCGGTTCGGCGTGACATCGAAGGCGGGATTGCGGGCGTGGAAGTGCGGCGGGACGAGCGCTTGGCCGTAGGGCGTCAGGACTTCGTCCTTGCTGCGTTCCTCGATGGGGATTTCCGCGCCGGAAGCCAGCGCCAGATCGACCGTCGAAGTCGGCGCGACAGTATAGAAGGGGATGCTGTTCTCCTTCGCCAGCACCGCGACCTGATACGTTCCGATCTTGTTGGCGAAGTCGCCATTGGCCGTGACGCGATCCGCGCCAACCAGGACGATCTTGACCTCACCCTTCTGCATGTAATAACCCGATGCCGTGTCGGGGATGATGTCGTAGCTGACGCCAAGCTGCTCCAATTCCCAGGCGCTCAGACGCGCCCCCTGCAAGCGCGGACGGGTTTCATCCAGCAGGACATGGATCTTCTTGCCCTGCTCGAAGGCCGCCCGTACTACGCCGAGCGCCGTGCCGTAATCCACGGTCGCCAACGCCCCGGTGTTGCAATGGTGCAGAATGGTGTCGCCGTCTTTGATGAGGGCTGCGCCATTGGCTCCCATGCGGCGGTTGATTTCGACATCTTCATCGGCAACGTGCTGGGCTTCGGCCAGCAGGGCATCGCGGAGCGCGTCGGCGGATGGGTAGCTGCCCTGCGAGACCATCGCCATCAGCCGATCCACGCCCCAGGCCAGGTTCACGGCGGTGGGACGCGCGGCTTTGATGAACAGGGCGGCTTCGCGCAGATCAGCGATGAGGTCAGCGACGCTGGATGCACGGCTCTGGCGGGCGGCCAGCGCCATACCGAAGGCGGCGGCAGCTCCAATAGCGGGGGCGCCGCGCACGGTCATATCCTGGATGGCGTGGGCGACGGCCTGATAGGTGGGCAGATCGACCTGGGTGAGTTCCCAGGGCAGCGCCTTCTGATCGATCATCCGAACCTGACCGTTGGCCCATTCGACGGTACGCATGGTGTTCTCCTGAGTGATCGGACTGTTCAGTCCGTGATTTCGCTGACGACCTCGATGCCATTCAGCATCATGTTGTATAGAAAGACCAGATGCAGAAACTCGGCGTCGTGCGGGACGATGCCCATCTCTTTGGCCCGCTGCACCGGCATGTCATAGGTATCGACGGTGTTGACTGGGAGGATGATCCGCCAGTCTCGAAGCTGGTACTGGTTGGCGTACAGCCGCAGGTACATCGCCAGTTGGTGGGTACACAGATCGGTGCAATCCCCGACGACGATCCAGGTACTGATCTGTGGGCGGTCGGCGATCCATTCGGCGAAGCCGGGAGCCAGCCCGCTGCTGATCGAGTTTTTCGGAATGACGTGCATCTGGTCGTAGAACGGCAGGGCTTTGAAGGCGCTGACCGACTCCGATTCGACCGTGCCCCGGACGCAGTGCGGGCCGTACTGATTGAACTCGACCGCATCCTGCGGATGGGTATCCTGGGGCAGGGCGATATCGCGCAGGCCGCGTTCCCAGGCCAGCGTCATCAGTCTGACGATTGGCTCGACGATCTGGTTGACGCGCGGCGAAGACAGCGGCCCGACGCTGCAAAATCCCTCGATCACATCGACGGAGATGATCCCGGCGCTGTGCGGATCGGCGTGGTGAAGAAGTGTATCGAAACGAATTGGCTTAAGGCCGTTCTTCCAATCGAGCATCCACTGGATGAACGGCCGGCTGTGTTCTATGAAATTCTGCGTGTCCATGGATTGGGCCTCTGAGACTCATCGTATGGACGGAGTGTGTGGGCGCATTGAGGCTATGCTGCCGATGCGCCCGGATGGTTATCCCTGGTTGGCGGCTTCGACAATCGCGCCCAGTACATCGATAGGCACACCACTGCGGTCGTAGGTCTGCCCCTGATACACGATGACCTGGGCTGGGCCGTCGCCGTAGCGCACGCGGACGGCGGGCGTACCGCTCACACCAACTTCGCGCCCGAGGTTGACGCTGTTGGTGATGTACTCCTGCTGAGCCGTGCAGTTCAACGCCTGACCGTAATCCACGCCCAACTGCTCCGCGACCTGACGGGCAGTGTTGCCATCGTAACTGCCGCGCGTGGCACTCTGATACAGGTAGTCATGCATGCTCCAGAACGCGCCCGATTTCTGCTCTTCCATACACACGAGCGCGCTGCCAACGAAGGCAGTCAGTTCACCACCAGCCGTGGGGAAAATCCAGAATTCGTACTTGGCCTGGCCCGTTTTGACATACCGTTCGACGAACTGGCCGACTGTTTCTTCATACTGCTGGCAGAAGGAACAAGCGTAGTCGGCAAATTCCACGAGTGTGATGGGCGCTTCGGGATTTCCGACGACGAAGCCGCCATCCGAACGGCGCGACTGAGGAAGTTCCGCAAACTTACTGGTAGCTTCAACCGGCGCTGTCGAGGTGAGGATAATCACCGCCAGGGCGATGACGGCGATGACGCCGATCCCGATGGCGACGATCATGCGATTGCGATTCTTGGTATTGGCATCCATAGCTGTTTAACCCATTCCGAAGGGAACAATCCCATTCACAAAAACGAACTGCAACGAACTTGCGGGCTGATTATAAGCGAACTTTGCCGCCGAAACGAGGCAATGGTATCAGCCAGGAGGTCTGCTGCTGGTAGCGGCGGTAGGTGTCCCCATAGGCACTCAGCAGCCTCCGTTCCTCCAGCAGCGAACCGAAAATGAAATACAGCGTCGATCCGATGGCGAAGGCCAGAAAACCTTCGGTCATCATGCTCAAGGGCCAGATGATCATGAGCGAGAACAGGTACAGCGGATGGCGAACCAGACGGTAAACCCCGTTCACCTGGAGCGGTTCATCGGGCAGGGGCAGCCGCTGCCCATTCCAGTAAGCGAAGACCTGTCGCAGCCCGCCAAAGCGGAGCAGGTCGATCTGCATCAGCGAGACGAGCATTCCCAGCAGGCCGACGGCCTGAATGAGCAGGAACACTATCGTCACCAGTCCCTCGGTTCGCCAGATGACCTGCCCTGGATTCAGCAGGAGCGCGATAACCACGGGCAAGAGTGTTACAATCGACCATACGTTATAGCCCAGGCGGTAGTAGGCTTCGTAAGCCTGCTCGCCGATGCGGTCCCGGACAACGGCTTTGATCCCGGAGCCGGCCAGCCAGCTATGCAGAATGGCGAACAGGGCTAAGAGCGCGATGATGATCCAGAACATGTCACATCCTTTGTGCAGATAGGAGCAGTACCATGCGTGCAATCGATATTATCGCCAGGAAGCGCGATGGTGAGGCGCTCACTCGTGAAGAGATCAACTGGTTTATAGACGCATACACGCGCGGCAGCTTACCTGATTATCAGGCTTCCGCCCTGCTGATGGCGATCTTCCTGCGCGGAATGACGCGCGAAGAGACCGTCAACCTGACGGTGGCAATGGCTCAGTCCGGCGATGTCCTCGATCTTTCTGACATCATTCCTTATTCGGTCGATAAGCATTCTTCAGGTGGCGTAGGCGACAAGACGACTCTGGTAGTGCTGCCGCTGGTGGCCTCGTGCGGCGTTCCGGTCGCCAAGATGAGCGGCCGCGGTCTGGGTTTCTCGGGCGGGACGATTGACAAGTTGGAGTCGATCAGCGGCTACCGGGTCAACCTGACCAACGAAGAATTTCGCCAATTGGTGCGCGAAAATGGGATTGTCCTGACCGGACAGTCGGCGGATCTCGCGCCCGCGGATGGGAAGCTCTATGCCCTGCGGGATGTGACGGCAACCGTCCCCTGCCTGCCGCTGATTGCCAGCAGCATCATGAGCAAGAAGATCGCTGCCGGAGCGAACGGGATCGTTCTGGATGTCAAAGTGGGGTGCGGGGCATTCATGACCAACCTGGACGATGCGCGGGCGCTGGCCCAGATCATGGTCGAGATCGGCGTCGATGCCGGGCGTGACATGATCGCGGTGCTATCCGACATGAACCAGCCGTTAGGCTGCGCCGTGGGCAACGCGCTGGAAATGGCCGAGGCTATCGAGTGTTTGCATGGCGATGGGCCGGAGGACTTCCGCGAACACTGCCTGCAAGTCGCCGGTTACATGCTGCGGTTGGCTGGTCAGGGCGAACGCTGGATGGATGCGGGCGAGGTTCGTGCTTATCTGGAACAGCAGTTAGACAATCGCGAAGGCCTGAAAGTCCTGCGGAAGATGGTCGTTGGGCAGGGCGGCGACGCCCGTCAGGTGGATGATCCCTCGCTGCTGCCGCAGGCTCGCATCGTTCACGCTTTCACTGCCGCTCGGAGTGGATTCGTGCAGCAGGTCGCCGCCGATCTGATCGGGGAGGCTTCGTTCGATCTGGGGGCGGGGCGCGAAAAGAAAGGCGATCCGGTCGATTTGGCGGTGGGCTTGAAAGTCCACAAGAAGGTCGGCGACCGGATAGAAGCCGGGCAGACACTCGTCACTGTTTATGCCAACGACGAGAAGAAAGTGCCCGGATGCCTGTCGCGGTTGGAGGAGGCGATTGAGGTCGGAGATCAGATTGTTGATCCGCTGCCCTTATTCTATGACACGCTCTACGGCTAAAAGCTGTCCCTCGGTGTCGAACTGGTAGGCATGAATGGGCGCTTCCGCCCAGTAGCCATCCTCAAAGTGTATTGCGCCGTTCAATCCGGTGTAGCTATCGTTCGCCAGGGCATTGAGGGGGTCAGGCTGTCGAAGAACGGCCAATGCGATCCGAGCTGCGTCGGTGGTTAGGGTTGCCAGCAAGCCGGGTTCAGGGACATAGAGTCCCAGGCCGAGGAACTGCTGGCGGTAATTGCTGTCCGGCAGGCTGCCGCTGGACAAAGCGGTGATGTCGCTGCGAGACAACAGAAGTGTCGAAAACGGCTCGTAAGCGGCGAAATCTCCGAGTTGTGCATCGACAGGAATTGAATCCGCCTCGCCAGAAGGCAGCAGACCGTCAAGCTGAGGATTAGTCAGAAAGAAAGACGATGGCGCAGCGGGACGTGATCCCCATGCGCCGATGACCAGCATCGGGATCGGGTCGATGGCCTGCTGGACGGATGTGCTGCTCGCCCAGGGGCCGAGCGCAAGCACCGCCCCGACCAGCGGATCACGGGCGATGGCCTGGGCGCGTTCAAGGGCGCTTTCGAGGGTGCTGCCGTCATCGACCGCCAGTAGTTCGATTCCGGACTCGGCGGCGTTTGCCTGGCTCAAGGCCAACTGCACGGCATAGTAGGCATCGTAGCCGAGGGCTTGATAACGGCCTTCAAAGGGCGCCAGCAGCACCAACCGCGTCACGGCATTCGGGCGAACGAGTCCGCAGCCTGCCCCCACTAGCAGTATCAGGCAAACGAGTCTCCGCGCGGCTCTAGCAGCCGTTGGCGAGGTGTTCGTCATAGGTGGTGGCGAAATCATGATAGCCGTCGGCGCGGCAGTCGGCGCGCATGTAGAAGTAGTTGGTCTGCGCCGGATAGACGACGGCTTGAATGGCGCTCAATCCAGGATTGGCGATGGGGCCGGGCGGCAGACCATCGCTGAGGTAGGTGTTGTAGGGTGAGGCGGCACTGTAGTAATCATCGACGGTGATGCGCGGCCACCAGGTGTCGCCCCGGAAACCCAGGGCGTACTGCACGGTTGGATCGGCTTCGAGGCGCTGTCCGGCGGTAAAACGGTTGCGGTAGACGCTGGCGATTAAGGGCTGCTCATCGACATGGACGGACTCGCGCTGGACGATGGACGCCAGGATAACTACCTGAAACAGGCTGAGTCCCTGCTGGGCAGCATCCTGGGCAAGCTGCGGGCCGGTTCTTTCAAGGAAAGCGGTCAGCAGGAAGTCGCGCAGCATCGTCGGCGTGACGACCGCCGGAAGCTGGTATGTGTCTGGGAAAAGGAATCCTTCCAGCGATGCGCCCTCCGGAAGACCGACCGCTTGCGCGAAAGCGGCATCCTGTACCGAACCTGGCCCGGCCACTGCCATGAACTCGGCTCCGGTGAAGCCAAAATAGGGGCTGGTATCGATGATCGCCAGGACTTCTTCCAACCGCCAGCCTTCCAGAATACGGAAGGGAAACTGGCTGCTGCGCGAGTCGGTCAGCGCAACCGCGATCTGAGCGAGGCTCTGCGAACGGCTCAGGAAATACGTCCCGGCCTCTAACTGGCGGTCGAGATCGTTGAGTCGCACATAATCGACGAATAGCTGCCCGTCACGGATCAGACTGGCCTCGACCAACGCCTGGGCGATCACGCGCGGGGTGTCTCCCGGGTTGATGGTGAAGCGCAGGGGAGTCGTATCCTCGCTGAACGGACGGTTGAGATCATCCTGCCGGGAGGACAGCGATATGCTGAGCAGCGTCTTCTGGATGAAATCCACCGGGCGTCCGCCCGAAACGAGGAAGAGGACACCAGCGGCCAGGACTAGCGTCAGCAGCGCCGCCGCGCCGAGCAGGATGAGGACGCGACCGGTGCGGTTCAATCCAGGCTCCTTGTGTTGGGGATGGCATCAGGCGGCACGGCCAACCCATCCCTCAGCGCGTCGAGGTAACTTTGCAGGATGATCCGCGCCGCCAGATCGTCGATAGGGTCGCGGGGGCCGCGCTTCTTGCAGATCGACAGTTCGCGGGCATCGACGCTGGATAACTGTTCGTCCCAGAAAACCACCGGCAGTGGGATCACCGCGACCAGCTTTTGAGTCCACGCACGGACACGATCCCCTGGGGTGTATTCGCCCGGCGCGGCATAATCGGCGGGCGGCAGGCCGATGACCAGCGCGGTGATGTGCTGCTCGGCGACGACCTGCTGAATCCGTTTGAAGACCTCGGCATTGGAGCCGCGTTGGATCACCAACAGTTCGCGGGCGACCAGACCGGATGGATCGCTGACGGCCAGCCCGATACGTTTCAAGCCGTAGTCGATTCCCAGGAAGCGGTGCGTCATACCCGCGGGACTTCCTGAATCTGGATCAGGATGCGGAAAGGCAGGACCGGCATCCGGTCAAGGCCATCAGGCTGCACGCTGATCTGCGGCGCGATGCCCTGCTGTAAGGGCAGTTCCGTGACCAGATAGGCGGCTGCGTCGGTCAGCGAACGCCCGGCGAGGTTCTGGGCGACGGCTGCCGTGTCGATCATCGAGGTGATGACTCCCGTCCCGCTGAGGGTGAAGGTGGCGCGGCCGGTCTGCTGGTCGAATCCGACGACCGATTCGCAGCCGGAATCGTAGGCGATGCTCTGCGGGTTGAGGGTTTGCCCAGCCTGCACCTGTCCGGAAAGCTGCGCCAGAATGACCTGACGAGCCAGCGGAACTTCGACCACGGTGGCGTCGATGACTGCCCGCATGGTCAGCGACAGGCTGTCGGCGGCCTGCCCGACTTCGCCGCTGTAGATTTTCCAGTCGTCGCGTTCTTCGCCAATCTGGATCGAATCCAGGATGATGCACTGGGTCGCAGTGGCATTGGCCTGCATCTCGGAATAGGCGCGGGTCTGAATTTGCTGCTTGACGATGGCGAGCAGATTGTCGCGGTCTTCCTGATTGATGACTTTCTGAGCGCGGTTGGCCCCGCCCGCGGTTGGAGCGAGATTGCGGACGGTGACACTTTCGGCCAGCGGGCCGACGATGGTGTTGATCGTGCCGCTGGCGACGTTCCCGGTTTCCCCGCCGAACCCCTGAAGCGCCTCGATGGGCACTTCGATCTGCAAGCCGACTCCGCCGGGGAGTTCGACCGGCTGTGTGGTTCGGAACTGCACCGGGTCGCCCGTTCCGGTGGTGACAATCGTCCCCTGGGGAATCGTCACAGGTTGGTTAGCCTGATTGATGAAGATTACTGATCCGGCAGCGGTGGTGTCCTGCAAATCCTGTACGCCCGTGGTCGGGATCGTTCCGGTTTCCTCGATCTGCACGCTGAGGATCGTGGCCGGGATGATGCGATTCTCGATATCGATGCCAAGCGATTGCGGGTCGGCGATGATCTCGGCGCTGGTGGCGATGCGGTTCTGGGCCGGAGTCAGGATGATGGTGGCACTGGGGATGAGAATCGCGCCCAGTCCGACCGCGGCGGCTGCGAACAGGATGACGGCGATGATCCCCCGGATGATGCGGCCGCGCCGTTCCAGGGCGCTTTCTTCGGCGTAGATACGGCTGGCAACTTCCTTGAGGTCTTCCGGCAGCGGCTCATCTTTGGGACGCTGGAAGCGGTTGGCGAAGACTTTTGAGCGACCCCGCCGCCAGCGTCCGCGCTCGCTGGCGCCGATGGTTTCATAGGTGCTGATGTTGAGTTCGGCGGCGTGCTGGGTCACGACGGGGTCATGGGTGACGAGCGCCAATCGAATGGCGCGGCGCATTGCTTCCCGCTGAACCAGCACCAGATCGAGCTTGCGGGTCAACACAGTGCCTTCTTCCGGCCAGATCAGCAGAACCCGCTGACCCCGCAGAAATGACAGGCGATCTCGCACCGAGGCGACATCATCGCCAATCTCAAGCTGGACGTATTCCGCCTTGTTTGCCATCAGCCCCTGTAATTCTGCTCGATCAGGTGACGCGCTTTGGCGAGTGCCTGCGGCACTTTGTCCGGTTTTTTGCCACCCGCCTGCGCCAGATTGGGGCGGCCACCGCCGCCACCGCCAACCTCGGCTGCGATTTCCTTGATGAGGTTTCCGGCGTGCAGCCCCTTCTTGGTCAGATCGTCAGTCACGGCCACAAGCATCTGCGGACGGCCATCGATGACACTGCCGACGACCAGGACGCCGCTCTTATAGCGGTCACGGAACCAGTCAGAGACTTCGCGCAGATGGTCGATGGTCAGCCCGTCGAACTGCGCCACCACTGCCGTGACACCCTTGATGCTCTCCGGCGCGATCTGGTTGAACTGCGTCCGGGCGATCTCGCGCTGAAGCTGGGCGATCTGTTTGCGGGCGGCGGCCAGTTCCGACTGGATGACCTCTACCCGGTGAGCGGCCTGATCCGGCGTCGTCCCAAGTTGATGGGCGATCCCGCTCAGCGTATTCAGATTGTGCTGCACATAGTCTACCGCGCCGCGCCCGGTCAGGGCTTCGACGCGCCGAATGCCCGCGCTGACGCTGCCTTCGCTGACGATGACGAACGGGCCAATCTCGGCGGTTTCCTTGACGTGGACGCCGCCGCACAACTCGTAGCTGTAGCGGCTGCCATCGCGCACGACGGTGATTGTCCGCACCCGCTCGCCGTACTTCTCGCCGAAGAGCGCCATCGCGCCTTCCTGCCGGGCCTGCGCCAGTGACTTCTCCTCCGCGCTGACGGCGTAGTTTTGCAGGATGATGTCGTTGACCTGTTTCTCGATCTCGACCAGTTCGGTGTCGCTCACTTTCTGGTCGTGGGCGAAGTCGAAACGCAGTCGATCCGGCGCGACCAGGGAACCGCGCTGCTGAACGTGCGTGCCCAGACGCGCCCGCAGCGCCGCATGGAGCAGGTGGGTTCCGGTATGATTGCGGGTGATGTCGGCGCGGCGGATGGCATCGACTTCCGCGACCACCTGATCGCCTTCGCGCGGCGTGCCTTCGATGACTTCACCGATGTGGACAATCAAGCCGCCGATGGGCCGGCGTGTGTCTTCGACCTCGATCATCCAGCCTTCGCCGCTGATCGTCCCGGTGTCGCTGACCTGACCGCCTGCTTCGACATAGAAGGGGGTCTTGCCCAGTATGACTTCGACCTTCTCGCCCGCGATCACGCTGTCCACACGCTGCCCGTCCTGGATCAGCGCCAGGACATGATCTTCAACGGACAGTTCGCCGTAGGGGTTGTATGTGACTCCCTTATCGCCGACGAGTTTGCTGGATTTCAACTGCGCCAGTGTCTCGTTGTAGAGCGCCCCGGTGTCGATCTCGCCCATGGCCTGGCCGCCGCCGCTGACCTCGGTGTGCCGCGCTTCCTCTTCATTGAACCCGGCCATATCCACGCTGAAGCCGCGTTCTTCGACCACATCGCGGATTACCTGGATCGGGAGGCCGAGGGTGGCCTTCAGATAGAAAGCGACCCGACCGGGCAGTTCCTGTTTGCCATCCTGCTGGAGCAGGTTGAGTTCGGCGTCGAGTTCGCTCAGGCCGCGATCCAGCGTGCGGCGGAAGCGGATTTCCTCCTGCGTAATAACTCGCTTGATGGCGTCGGCGCGTTCGACCAGTTCGGTGTAGTGCCCGCCCATCGTTTCGATGACCGCCTCGGCGACCGTTCCCAGGAACGGCGTATGAAATCCGAGCTTGGTTCCGAAGCGTGCGGCCCTGCGGATGACCAACCGGCAGACCGAGTCGCGACCTTTCGCGCCGGGGAGGACACCATCGGCGATCAGGAATACTGCCGCGCGGATATGGTCGGCGATGACGCGATAGGGCACGATGTTGGCGTCACGTTCGGCGTCGCTGTGGCCGGTCAAGCTCTGCGTCTTGCGGATGATCGGCATGAACAGGTCGGTTTCGTAATTCGACTTCACGCCGTTGACGACGCTGAGGATGCGTTCCAGCCCCATGCCGGTATCGACGCCGGGCGCGGGCAGCGGGACATCGAACTGCCCGGTATGCGTGGGATCGGCCTGGGTACGATTGAACTGCATGAACACCAGGTTCCAGAGTTCGAGGAAGCGGTCATCCTCCGCGACCAGCGACGGAATGATGCCGTCCGCGCCCTGTTCGGGGTATTTGTCCCAGTGCAGTTCACTGGTCGGGCCGCAGGGGCCAGTCTCGGCCATCTGCCAAAAATTGGTCTTTGGTCCCATCCGAGCGACCCGCTTGGGATCGACGCCGATGTCCTTCACCCAGATGTCGTAGGCTTCATCGTCACTTTCGTAAACTGTGAAGGCCAGGCGTTCTTTCGGCAGACCGTAGACCTCGGTGAGCAGCAGGTAGGCGAACTTGATCGCGTCCTGCTTGAAATAATCACCGAAGCTGAAGTTGCCCAGCATCTCGAAGAAGGTGTGATGGCGCGGGGACGGCCCGACATTTTCCAGGTCGTTGTGCTTGCCGCTGACGCGCATACACTTCTGCGAGGTGGCGGCGCGGCGGTAATCGCGTTTATCCAGGCCGAGGAATACATCCTTGAACTGCACCATCCCGGCATTGGTGAAGAGCAGGGTAGGGTCGTTCGCCGGAACCAGCGAGGAGGAGGCGACTTCCTTGTGGCGCTGTTCCACGAAGAAATCCAGGAATGCCTGACGCGCTTCCGCGCTGGTCATCGGTTTCATGTGCAGACTTCAGTCCTTAACTTGGAGAGACTCTTGGCGGGAATTATAGTGAGTCCGATTCTCCTGAACAAGGGGCGCGCTTATGGTATACTACCCGCGCTTTTCGGTGAGGGACTCTTCAGGATGCGAATGTATGCCCACCATTGATGAACAAGTCGAAATACTGATGTCTGGCGCCGAGTACGGCGACGCGCAGACCAAAGAGAACATGCGCCGTGAACTCCGCGAACGCCTGATCGAAGCGGAAAAGGCCGGACGACCGCTGCGGGTATACTGCGGCTACGACCCGCGCACGGCCGATCTGCACCTCGGCCATACCATCACCATGCGGAAGCTGCGCCAGTTCCAGGATTTGGGTCATGATGTCACCTTCCTGGTGGGCAGCTTCACCAGCCTGATCGGTGATCCGTCCGATAAGGACACCGCCCGCACGCAGTTGACCCGCGAGCAGGTGCATGAAAACGCCCGCACCTATTCGGAACAGGCCTTCAAAATCCTGGATCGCAGCCTGACGCGCGTCCGCTACAACGACGAGTGGCTGGCGACGTTGGACTTCGCCGACATCATCCGGCTGGCGAGCAGCTTCACCGTCCAGCAGTTCCTTGTGCGCGAAAACTTCAAGAAACGCCTGGATGCGGGCGAACCGATCTACCTGCATGAACTCTTCTACGGGCTGATGCAGGGCTACGATGCCGTCGCGCAGGAGACCGATGTCCAGGTCGGCGGGCAGGATCAACTCTTCAACATCCTGGTCGCTGGTCGCAAGTTGCAGGAGGCCATGGGCCAGCGTCCCCAGGTGGCGATCATCATGGGAGAGAGCCTGCCGGGGACGGACGGCGAGATCAAGATGAGCAAGAGCCTGGGAAACCACATTCCCATTCTCTCCGAACCCTGGGACATGTACGGTAAGGTCATGAGCGTCCCCGACAAGGCCATGCCCATCTACTTCAAGCTTATCCTGGGCTGGACGCCGACACAGGTGCGCGAACTCGAAGAGGGACTGCGGTCAAGGCGGCTGCATCCCAACGAGATGAAAATGCAGCTTGCCCGCGAGATTGTCGGCATTTTCCACAGCCCGGAGGCTGCTGAGGCCGCTCAGAAGCGTTGGGACGAAGTGTTCCGCAGTCACGGCGGTCTGCCGGAGGATATGCCCGAAGCGGAAGTCGCCGCTGAAGAGCGCATCCTGGATGTGCTGCGCCGCCTGAATATGGTCGGCAGTGGCGGCGAGGCCAAGCGGTTGATGCAGCAGAACGGCGTTCGCCTGAATGAGCAGCCCGTGACCGATCCGGGCGCGGTCGTGAATCCGGGAATGCTCCCAGCGGTGCTGCAAGTCGGCAAACGCAAGTTCGTGCGGTTGGTTCCGCCGAAAGCCTGATGAAACTTCACGGGGCGCGTCACAGCGCCCCGTGTGTTTTCAGGAGTGGATCAGGCAGGCGTATAGAACAGCATGAACAGGCCGAGGATGAATAGCAGCGCCAGCATCAGCCGGTCGAAGGCGCGCGGATCGATGCGGTTGACGAACGTGCGTCCGATCCAGACGCCGACTGGAACCAAGAGGAACGCCCAGGCGATGTTCAGCACCAGGTGAATATCCAGGATATTGCGGCTCATCAGCGCGAAGGGCAGCTTGAGGATGTTGATGATGGCGAAGAACAGCGTGGTCGTTCCGATGAAGGCCGTCGGATCGACTTTCTGAAGCAGCATGTAGGCGGTGAACGGCGGCGCGCCGACATTCGCCAGTGCCGAGCCGAAGCCGGCGGCCCATCCCGCCAGATAGCCATGCCAGTTCTGCGGCTGATAGCGCAGAGAACGCATCTGATCACTGGCGAGTTTGTAGATGGCGACGACCAGTGTGAACAATCCCAGGATGCGCCGCAGCACCAAATCCTGATGCGAATCGGCCAGCAGCAGGAGCAGAACGCCGCCCATCACGACTCCCACGATGGCGATGGGCAGCATCAGCCGGACGCGCTGTGGGTCCCATTTTCGCCAGTAGATCACCAGCGCGAACACATCGGCAAAGATCAGCAGTGGTAGGACGATTCCCACGGCCTGCGAAGCCGGAATCACCAGGCTCATCAGCGGGGTGAGCATGGCGACCGGAACAGGGCCGCCCAATCCCCCTTTTGAAAGTCCGATCAACAGGCTGGCGAGCGCGGTCACGAGAATGAAAGTGGTCATGCAGGAGCCGATTCCATACACAGACAAGCGCACTGTTGAGGTGCGCTTGCTCGTTCCGAAGCAGGTTGAACGGTTGGCGGTTAACTCAGGCTTGCGGCGTGCTGGGCGCCCACGTCAGGACTTCACGCACCTGCAAGTCGGTGTGCCGGATTTTCATGGCGAGGTCGGCGGCCAGGTTCCGCATCAGCTTGTAACCCAACTGCGGATAGGTATCGCACAGCAGCATCAGCTTGGCCCGTGGAATCGCCAGCAGGTGAGTCTCCGGTTTGGATGACCGCGCCGAGGCCGAACGCAGTCCTTCATCGACCAGCGTCACTTCGCCGAACGACTGCCCGCGTCGCAGCGTCGCAATGGTGAATGCCCCGCTGCCCTGATCTTTCTTGCCCAGGGTGGCCGGATTCACCTGAATTTCGATCTCACCGTCGGCGATGATATACAGTTCGGTGCCGGGTGAATTCTCCTCGAAGACCAGTTCGCTTTCCTGATACCGTTTTTCGGTGCAGATCGAAGCGACCAGCTCAAGCTGGGTATTCGTCAGTTCGTAGAAGATGTCCGCTTGCTTGAGGATCGTGATGAAAGACATGTTTCGCACCTCACCGCCTGGCTTGTGGTTCCACCGCAGCATTGTAACATGGTTGTCACGTCTGT
>JAEUQZ010000620.1 GCA_016788965.1 Anaerolineae bacterium
GATGCGGTCGCTTGCGGGGTGCGCGGCGGGGTGATCGGACGAAACATCTGGGGGGACAACAACATCACTGGGGCGCTGCGGGCGTTCCAGGCGGTGATTCATGACGGGCAGCCGGTGGATGCGGCGCTGGAGTTGATGGGCTAATGGACAAGCAATGGGATGTGATCGGGACCGGCAGCGCGACGGTGGATGATCTGCTGTTCGTCGATCACTTCCCGGTGCAGGACACCAAGCAGCCGATCCTGCGGTCGGAGCGGCACGGCGGTGGATTGTGCGCGACCGCGATGGTAGCTTCGGCGCGGCTGGGGGCGCGAACGGCCTTCGCGGGGGTGCTAGGCTCCGACGAAATCTCGCGCTGGGTGGAAGACGATCTGGCGCGAGAAGGGATCGATGTTTCGCTAGTGGTTCACCGGGAAGATGCGCGGCCGATCCATGCCCACATCATCGTGGATGAGCAGGGGACACGGACGATCCTCTACGAGGTGCGCGGACGGATCGGGGCGGATGATGCGCTGCCGGATGCGGAGACGATCCGGCGAGCGCGGGTGCTGTTCGTGGATGACTTCGGTTTGGTGGGGCAATCGCGGATGGCGCGGGTCGCACGGGAGGCCGGAATTCCGGTGGTCGGGGACTTCGAGATCGACGCCTCGTCGCGGGTGGATGATCTGGTGGGGTTGGTGAACCATCTGATCCTTTCGACGGGGTTCGCTACGCGGTACACAGGGATCGCTGACCCAGCCGAAGCGGCCCAATCGCTGTGGAGGCCCGACCGGGCGGTGGTGATCGTCACGGCGGGGATCCAGGGGTCGTGGACTTACGACGGGGAGCATCCGCCGATGCACCAACCGGCTAGTCCGGTGCGGGCGGTGGATACGACCGGGTGCGGGGATGTGTTCCACGGGGCGTATGCGGCCGCGCTGAACTGGGGGATGCCGCTGATGGAGCGGGTGCGGTTCGCGGCGGCTACGGCTGCGCTCAAGGCGACGCAGCCGGGGGGCCGACGGGGGATTCCCAGCCGAGAGCAGGTGGAGGGGTTCCTGCGGGGAGTTAGCTGATCGTTTGTAGTTGATAGTTTATAGTTCAAGCTATTAGCTCGTTGCTTATAGCCTTTAGCCGGAAAATGCAGTTTGTGGCGGAGTTGGCGGCAATGGCGTCAGTGCCGTCAGGGTTGGATACGCCATTTTGTGTCAGTGAGGGAAGAACAGTTCATAGTTGATAGTTGATAGATAAGACCCCTAGATGATCGCTTCTGGCTGATCGCCAGAGATGTCGAATTGTCCGAAATGTCGTCCAAGTCGTCCATGCCGGACGGACGAATTGGCACAAATGGCACAAATGGCAGCAATGGCACACGCCTTTTTGTGCCAATTGTGCAACGATTTCCCCTCAAATGTTGCAAAAGTTGAAAATGTTGCAGTTGCAACTGCTCAAAATATGCAACAACGATGGGATGCGAAATTCGCAGGCGATAGGTTGTGAAGGTGCGACGGAAGCAGTTTATAGTCAATAGTTTATAGTTTATAGAAGAATACGGTTCCTGGCCCATTTCTCCACACATCTCTACGATAGCACAAAACGGGGCGGAACGGGTGACATTATGGTCAGTCTTGGGGTTCGGGTTGGGTTGGGAAAACGAAACCAGGAAACGGGGAGTTGACCCGCCAGAAGCGCAAAGATCATACGGAGGTGTTCGGAGCGGGTAAGGAGGGGGTTGGTGGGGGCGCGGCGACGTTCGGCGTCCCTACGATGGGCGTCGTTTTTTTAAGTGCGGCGGACGGTTCGGGAAATTCCGGACGGGCAGAAGCCCGTCCCTACGAAGGCATGTTTCGGGGT
>JAEUQZ010000621.1 GCA_016788965.1 Anaerolineae bacterium
AGGCTTTCCCCTGCTGAGGTTGTACAGACCGTCCACGTTAATCCCTGTCTCACGAACGTTCAAATCCCGTTAACCCAAATTGCGATATAATCAAGAACGTGTGAAAATTGACGCAATAGCGTGTCATCGTCCGGTGAGTACGGTGAGGTGAAGTCAGTGTCGAGCATCGCGTTGAAGGGCCGGGTGCTGCTCCTGAACGGGAGCAGTTGGGAACCGTTGGCGGTCATCAGCGTCCCGCGGGCGATCAATCTGATCCTGGCGGGGAAGGCAGTCGTCATCGAGCAGTCCGGCCATTTCCTGAAGACGATCCGCGATCAATTCCCGGTTCCCTCGGTGATCGCGCTGCGGACGTACATCAACGTGCCGCGTCGTCAAGCGCATTGGAGCCGGAAGGGTGTCCTGGTGCGGGACAGCTACACCTGCATCTACTGCGGGGTGCAGCCGGGGCACATCTACAAGGGTCGGGTGCTGTCCAAGAACGATTTCACCGTCGATCACATCCTGCCGAAATCGCGGGGCGGGAGAGATCAGTGGACGAATACGGCCTGCGCCTGCTACGCCTGCAATCATAAGAAGGGCGACAAGCTCCCCAACGAGATCGCCATGAAGCTGCGCTGGGAGCCGAAGACGCCCCGCACGAGCTACCTGGTGATCGCCGTCGGAACTGGCCCAGATGCCTGGAAGCGGTACATCGAAATCCCCCACGAGAATTGAAACAGAGGCCGTTGAGCCTCTGTTTCTATTTTGGGAAATGTCTAACCGCAGAATCCCTATGAAATGGCATCACACCCCACGATGAAAATCCAATGGGAATTGAACCGCAGAGAACGCAAAGGACGCAGAGATCATACGGAGGGTGTGGGAATATACAGAGAGGAAACCCACCCGACCACGAATAAGGTCGAGTGGGTTTTGGTCAGACCGCCTCGGGCATGAGTTCATCCGGGACGGGCAGGTGGCGCTTTTGCAGGAACGAGACCAGCGCCGGGGCGAGGTCAGCGGCCTGACCGTTGTAGCAGCCCTCCAGTTCGCAGAGATGATCCACCAGCCAGAGGTACATATCGGTCTCGGTGCGGCCGCGGGCATGGTCAAGGATTTCGTGGCGGCGCATCAACTGGACAGCGGGGTCATAGACCTGCTCATACCAATGCAGCGCGGCATCGTTCAGTGATACCGGCTCGCCTTCGGCTTCCTCCAGCACCAAGCGGTGCAGATTCAGATGGCCGAGCAAATCCCCATAGCGTGACGGCTCACTGAGCATCAGATCATGGGCTTCGAACAGGCTTCGCAGCCCGGTTTCATCCATGAAGGTCATATAGGCTTCGGCGGCGTCCATCTGCTTGTTCATCAGCAGGTCGGTCAGGCATTCAGGCCCATCGACCACAGTGACATAGGCCTGGATGGTCTTATAGCCGAGTTCATGGGCGACCGAGACGCGATGATTGCCATCGCGCACGAAGTAGACGCCGGCGATCTGGTAGACCTCGATGGGCGGCAGGCCCATCGCGCCAACCGCCTCGGCATAGATGCGGCTCCAGCGGTCGCGGCTGACGGCACTCTTGGGTAGGAAGTTGGCCGTGAAGTCCTGGTAGCGCCCCACGCTGCCGACGATGGCCGTCAGGGGGATGTCCTGCAAACCGCCGTAGGACTCTTCGCGCAGGCGCAGCCGGGCACGAACGTCGTCGAAGCTCAGCAGCCGGGCGGGTTTGCCGCGCAGATGCCCGATGATCTCCTGCCAGAAAGCGCGATTAGCGGCTGTCTCGAACCGCTGTGCGCCCGAAATCAAGTCAAGGGTTTTTGGCATGGTA
>JAEUQZ010000622.1 GCA_016788965.1 Anaerolineae bacterium
ACCCTCATTCTTACAAGCGGGATTATTCAGGCGCGTGAAGGCCGCCTGAGATCGCAGAATAGGAGTTCGATGATGGAGTTCGGAATTACGTTTAAGGGAGACATCAGCCCGAAGCGCACGGTGACACTGTGCCGTCAGGCGGAGGCCGCCGGGTTCAACTATGCCTGGTTTTTTGATTCGCATGTGCTGTGGCGGGAATGTTATGTGACGATGGCGATGTGCATGGAACACACCGAGTCGCTGCGCTTCGGCCCGTGCGTGACCAATCCGGGCGTGCGCGAGTGGTCGGTGGCGGCCAGCCTGTTCGCGACGCTGGCGCAGCAGAGCGGCGGCCGCTTCGATATGGGCGTAGGGCGCGGGGACAGTTCGCGGCGGATGTTGGGACGCAAGCCGCTGAATATCGAGACGATGGTCGAATTCTCCAACGCGCTGCGCGGCATGATCCGCGGCGATGAAGTGGTCTACGACGAAGAGCAGAAATCCGTGCAACTGCCGTGGGCGGATGGCTACGAACTGCCAGTATGGATCGCGGCCTATGGGCCGAAGGCGCTGGCCGGGGCGGGACAGTCAGGCGACGGGTTGATTATCCAACTGGCCGATCCGTGGCTGGTGAAGTGGTTCAGCGACCAGGCGATCAGCACCGGGCAGGAAGCCGGGCGGGACATGTCGGGCTTCCGGGTGATGTCGGCCGCGCCGGTCTGGGTGGGCGATATGGCGACGGCCCGCGCCCAGACGCGCTGGTTCCCGGCGATGGTCGGCAATCATGTGGCCGACATCGTGGAGAAGTACGGCACGTCCAGCGACATCCCGGCGCGACTGACGGAATACATCGAAGGGCGCAAGGGCTACGATTACCGCCACCACGCCGACAAGGATGCCGATCATCTGGACTTCATCAAGGACGAGATCATCGATTCGTTCGGCATCCTCGGCCCGGTGGAAGCGCACGTCGCCAAGCTGAAGGAACTGGAAGCGGCGGGCGTGACTCAGTTCAACATTTACCTGATGTGCGGCGAAGAAGAGCGCATCGTGGCGGAATACGCCGAACACGTCCTGCCGCACTTCCAATAGACCAACGACCGTTCGATAGAGCCTGCGATGATCTGACGGGGCAGTCTCTCTGCTGAAAGGAGTTATGACTGCCCCGGATCACTGACCTGGTGATTCACCATCGACCGATAGCGACTGGCGCGGAGGAGACCAGCACTTTTCCGCCCTGCCGAGCGCCACAAAGCCGAGATTCTACGGATGAACAACGCGATTGATCCCACGATTCTGAAGATGTACAAGTCCCCGGACAGTTATGAAAAGATGAAGCAGTTTTACGAGGACGCGCTGGCGAAGTATCCCGTGGCGCATGAAAGCGTGTACGTGCCGACGCGCTTCGGCCAGACGCACGCGCTGGCGATGGGGCCGGCGGACGCGCCGCCGCTGTTGATGCTGCAAGGGCTGGCCGGCAGCGCCGTCCTCTGGCATCAGCAGGTGGCGCCGTTTTCGCAGCACTTCCGGCTGTACGCGCTGGATACCGTCGGGCAGCCGGGACGGAGCGCCCCGCACGCCCCGTCGATCTTCGGCAGCGGTTATACCGACTGGCTTGTCGATGTGCTGGACGGGCTGAAACTGCCGAAAGCCCACATGATCGGCGTCTCGCTGGGCAGTTGGGCGATCATCGAACTGGGCATCGCTCACCCGGCGCGGCTGGACAAGGGCGTGCTGCTCAGCCCGATGGGACTGGCGCGGGGCAAGATGAATGTGCGGCGCTGGATTCCCAATCCGACGCGGCGCAATCGAGCCG
>JAEUQZ010000623.1 GCA_016788965.1 Anaerolineae bacterium
GCCAACCGGATCGACACCCGTCCAGACCGAGCCATCCTTCAGCCCGGCCAGGATTTCATTGGTGCGGGCGGTGACTTCTTCAGGAACGGCCGCATCGTGCGCTGGGGCGAAGCCTACGCCGTCGTTATCTGCCGACATGATGAAAATCGTGCCGCCGGGGAAGTCCGCGCCACCATCGACCAGGGCCTTGATGCCCAGATAGACGGCCTGATCGACGCGCTTCATGGCGCTGGTGATGATCTTGTCGGCATTCGGCGCTTCACCGTTGCCGAAGGTGGTCAGGTATTCATCCTGATCCACGCCGATGACGAAGACGCCGCTCTTGGCCGCTTCGACGATGCCGCCCGAACCGGTCGGGCCGCCGGCGCCGAAGACCACATCCGCGCCTTCACCGACGAACTGGTTGGCCGCTGCGCCGCCCGCTGCCGGATCGACGAAGCTGGGGATGTACGTGCCCAGCAGCTTGATATCCGGGTTGATGTAGAGCGCGCCCTGCTCGAAGCCGTTGCGGAACTTCTTGACGGGCGGGATGTCGATGCCGTAGACGCCGGCAATCGTACCGCTCTGGCTCATCTGGGCGGCCAGCGCGCCAGCCAGGAAGCCGGCCTGGTCTTCACGGAACTGGAGGCCGACCCAGTTGGTCGGGGCCGGGTTGCCATCGGCATCCGGGCCGACGAACTGATCGACGCCGATGAAGTAGACATCCGGATTCGCCAGCGCCGCCGCGCGGGTCGCATCCGCGATCAGGAAGCCGACGGTGATGATGGCGTCATAGCCTTCCTGGACGCAGGTGTCGATGTTCGGGCCGTAATCGGCTTCCGCCTGGGTTTCAATGTAGGTGGTGTCCAGGCCGAATTCTTCGACGGCCATGGTCATGCCTTCATAAGCGAACTGGTTAAAGGTATTGTCGTTGATCTTGCCTTTATCGGTGACGAGGCAGACCGACTCGATCAGGCTGTCCTGAGCAGTGACGGTCAGTGCCGGGATGACGCTGAGCATCACGGCCAGCGCCATCAATACGAGAAGACCGCGCTTGTTCTTCATGCAAATCCTCCATAGTATCCCATCAAAAGTGGCTTGGAGCGGGTTATCGCCCACCCCATAACCAGAGTGTGATCTTACAACATTTTCATGAGGGGTGGTATATGAAGTATGTCCAAACTCACGACGGTCTCATGTGACCGTACACAAGCTTGGCGCTGATGTCACAAGGGCTGGAATGCCTGAAGGACTGGCAGGAAGATCGTGTTGAAAGCGGCATCCCGTTCATCCGGCAGTGACGTCAGTTGAATGTTGAAGAGTCCGCCCTTGTGTTCCGCCAGGGCCAGATCATAGAGGATGCCCCCAACACTGATCTGAAAGCGCTGCCAGGACAACCCGTTGACCTGAATCGTCTCGACCGGTGGCGGGTAGCTGTCAGCGGCAAAGCTGGCGGCCATCTCCGTCATGCGGGCTTCGACAGTCGTATTCGGCAAAAACAACTGGGTGAGCGTGGGTGTATCGCCATCACCCGTATAGATCAGCGGACTCATATCCGATGGCTGCCAGCCTTCGGGAATCAGGCTGCGGAAGCCATCGGTCTGGCTGGTGAATTCCACCAGCCGCGGCGAACGACCCGGAACGATGACGAAGACAACCACAAGAGCCGCCAGCACAGCGGTGACGACAATCGCCAACAAGACGTGCCGGGAACGCCTGGGTATGTGCATTTCACCCTCGCAATACGCTCATCGACGTTATCCGGCATTATAAGCACAACGGCGAATCGGTG
>JAEUQZ010000624.1 GCA_016788965.1 Anaerolineae bacterium
TTCCAGGAATTCGTTAAGGGGGATGCCGCGCTTTTCAGCCAGCAGGCCGCGGAGTTCCTTGACGTTGCCGTCGCGCTCGTGGGCTTCTTCGGGGGTGTCGCTGGTTTCGATCAGGTGCAGGTTGTAGTGGGTGCGGGTCATGATCTCGTCGAGGAGGGCCAGCAGGTCGTTGGAGGCGGCGATCTGCTGCCACTGCTGAAGCAGCGTCCAGAACTCGACGAATTTCCTGACGGCGCTGTTGGGGAGGGTCGAGGCTTCGCCGTCGGCCAGGGCTTCCAACGCCTGGCCGACGCTGTAACGGCGTTTGGCGGCCCAGGCCAAGAAGTCCTCGACGGATTTCTTGCCGATGCCGCGCTTAGGGACATTGACGATGCGGTTGAAGCTGACGCTGTCGTCGGGGTTGTTGACCAGCCGCAGATAGGCCAGCAGGTCGCGGATTTCGCGGCGCTTGTAGAAGCCGACGCCGCCGACCAGTTTATAGGGGATGGCTTCGCGGATGAGGGTGTCTTCCAGGGCGCGGGATTGGGCATTGGTGCGGTACATGATGGCGAAGTCTTTGTACTCCAACCCCTGCCGCCGCATCAGATGTTCGATCTGGGTGGCGACGTACTCGGCTTCTTCCGAGTCGCTGTAGGCTTCGTAGACGGTCACGGGAGCGCCGCCGGGTCGGTCGGTGAAGAGGGCTTTGGGCGTGCGGTGGGTGTTCCTGTCGATCACGGCGCGGGCGGCATCCAGGACGACCTGGGTGGAGCGGTAATTCTGTTCGAGCAGGATGACGCGGGCGTCGGGGTAGTCTTTGCGGAACTGAAGGACGTTGCGGTAATCCGCGCCGCGGAAGCCGTAGATGGCCTGGTCTTCATCGCCGACGACGAAGACGTTGTTCTGCGGCGCGGCCAACTGCCGCACGAGGACGTACTGGGCGGCGTTGGTATCCTGGAATTCGTCCACCAACAGGTAATCGTAGAAGCGCTGGTATTTCTCCAGCACGTCGGGGTGGTCACGGAAGAGGATGGCGGTATCCATCAGCAGATCGTCGAAGTCGCGGGCGTTGTTGGCGATGAGGATTTCCTGGTAACGCTGGTAGACGCGGGCGGTGACTTCGCCCTGGTAGCCCTGGCCGCGGAAGTCGTCCGGGCCGATCAGTTCGTTCTTGGCCGAGGAGATGGTGTTGAGCATCTGGCGGGGGCGGTACTTCTTCGAGTCCAGGTTGAGTTCGGTGAGGGTCTGGGTGACGACGGCGATCTGGTCGTCGGTGTCGTAGATGAGGTAGTCGGCGCGCTGGGGGGTATGTTCGGCCTCGCGGCGGAGCAGCCGGGCGCAGATGGAATGGAATGTGCCGATTTGCAGGCCGTGGAGCCTGCCGCCGAGGAGGGTCTCGACGCGGCTTTTCATCTCGCCAGCGGCCTTGTTGGTGAAGGTCACAGCGACGAGGGAGGCCGCGTGCAGGCTGCGTTCGCGGATCAGGTAGGCGATGCGGTGGGTCAGGACACGGGTTTTGCCGCTGCCCGGCCCGGCCATCACCAGCACCGGGCCATCCGGCGCGGTCACGGCCTCGATCTGCTGTTTGTTGAGCTTTTCCAGTAAGCCTGCTGTGGTCATGGCCGTCCCCAATTTTCCGCCCGGTCGCACCCGGCCATTGTAGCAGAAAACGGGTTCGCTCCGCCGTTATTGTGATGAACATCACAACCTGAAGTTTGGCTGATTGTGCAAAAACCAGCGCCTTCTGGTAAACCATAGCGGTGACAAAGCCAAAATGGTGGACA
>JAEUQZ010000625.1 GCA_016788965.1 Anaerolineae bacterium
GCCATAGCCCCAGGATGGGGTCTCGATGTGCTGCGCCTTCAACTGCGCCTTGACCCGTTCGACATCGATGCCCTTCGCTGCCAACCGTTCGGCCAGCCGCTCGTAGTCCGCCTTGAAGTCCATATACAGTTGTCCTTTCCGAACAATATTCAGTAGAATAGGATTTACATTTTCTTTCGATCACTTTCAGTGTAGCCCTCGCCTAATATGGTGTCAACAAAGATGGTCACGCCACTTTTCTTGCAGGAACGCCGTCAGCTTATTCTGGATGAACTCAAGCGCGAAGGCCGGGTGAGCGTCAAAACGCTGAGCGAAAAGCTGAGCGTCAGTGAAGTCACCATCCGCCAGGATTTGCGGGCACTGGAGGATGAAGGTCTGCTGGAACGCACCTATGGCGGGGCGGTGCTTCGCAGCCCCACGCCAACCTCCGCCGAACTGTCCTTCGATACCCGCCGCCGCAAGCATCGCGCCCAGAAGGATGTGATCGGGCGGGCGGCGGCTGCGCTGGTGCGGGATGGCTTCGGCATTGCCATCGATGCCAGCACGACGACGTTTGCGCTGACGCCCTACCTCAAACGCTACGACAGCCTGACCATCGTCACCAATAGCCTGATCATCGCCGAGCAGTTCCTGGACGCGCCGCGCGTCAGCGTGGTGCTGCCGGCCGGGCGGCTGCGGCGCGATTCGGTCTCGCTGGTCGGGAGGCCGGATACGCTGCCGGACATCAACCTGAACATCGGTTTCTTCGGCGCGCGCGGCATTTCCTTCGAGACGGGCATCACTGAACTCAACCCGGAAGAGGCCGAGATGAAGCGGGCGATGATGGCCCGCTGCCGCACCAATGTGATCGTGGTCGATGGAACCAAGTGGGAACAGGTCGCGCCTTACACCTATGCCAGTGTGCGGGATGTGTCACGGGTGGTGACAACCTCAGAAGCGCCTGTTGAAGCCGTCGAGCAGCTTCGCAGCGTCGGCGTGCAGGTGGATATGGTTCCCGACGAGTAGGATCGGCCTGGCGGCGGATTGAATCAAAAGTCCCTCCCTGGAAATCAGAGAGGGACTTTTCATGTGGGGTGGCGAGGGCTTACTTGCGCCGGGCGTCTACGAGATCGATGGCCCGCAGCAGAATGCCGATGCCCTTAACGATATCGCCGCTGACGTGCAGCCGCAGGGCGCGGCGGTCTTTGGCGCGGAGGGCTTCCAGGTCGCCGGCGGCCTGGGCTGCCTTGAGCGTCCCGAAGCTGAAGGGTTCGCCGGGGATAGCCAGGTCATGCTCGTCGTCGCAGGTGATCTGGATGAAGCTGCCCGTGTTCGGCCCACCTTTGTGAAGCTGGCCGGTGCTGTGCAGGAAGCGCGGGCCGAAGCCGATGGTCACGGCTCGGCGGGTGATATGGCGCATCCGGCGGCGGACTTCTTCCAGCGTTCCGGTGATCTGCGGCGACATGGGCAGATAGGCCTGGACAGAGAAGTAGTCGCCGGCCCGCGTCGAGTTGATGAAGGCCGCCAGCATCCCGGTCAGGTCGCCGCTGCTGTAGTTGTGCTGGAGCGAAAGTTCGCTCAGCAGGCGCAGCATCTTCTCGTCGGCATAGAGTTTGACACCGTTTTCAGCGAAGGCGTGTTCGTGCGCGGGCAGCTTGCCCGTCTCCCGGAACTGGTTCAGCAGACGCGCGGTCGCTTCCTTCGCCTCGGTGACGTTAGGTTCATCGAACGGGTTGATCTCCATCAGCTTGCCGGTGATGGCGGTGGCGTA
>JAEUQZ010000626.1 GCA_016788965.1 Anaerolineae bacterium
CCTCCGGTACACGGCCTATCGACTCACCTCCCGCCCTGACAATCCCCCACCCCCTCCGTATGATCTCTGTGTCCTCGGCGTTCTCTGCGGTTCAATTCTTCTTTTTCTTTGCGTCCTTTGCGTCTCCCTTGAAAATAGGATGATTCAGGCAATGGCACGCGGTTCAAGAGTGACGGAATAGCCCAAGCTTTCAAGTCGTTTGACGAGGCCGTGTTGAACCTGTTCCTTGCGGCGAAGATCGTGGTAGGTTGGGCCAAGATCGTGATAGACGGAACCTTCCTTGATGATATGATAGGCAATTTCGAGGATGGAACGGGCCAGCGCGACGGCAGCCCGTTTGTGACCTCGTCGCGCTTTGAGGCGATGGAAGCGGTTCGCCAGAAAGGTATCTCGACTGCGTGCCAGGGATTGAGCCGATTCGACTAGAGCGGACTTGAGGTAGCGGTTGGCCTTGTTGGTACGTGAGGAATAGTTGCGCCCGGCACTTTCGTTCTTGCCCGGTGTCAGTCCAGCCCAAGAGGCCAAGTGTCCTGCCGAACGAAAGCGATCCACCTGACAACCCACTTCGGCGACAATGACCTGGGCCGTCTTCTCACCCACTCCCGGAATGGTTTGCAGCCGTTCCAAGAGATGATCCTGATCGAAAGGGATGAGCAAGGTGTCGATCTCACCTTCCAGCAGTTCCAGCTTGGTGTTGAGGTCGTCAATGTGTTCCAGATGTAACTTCAACAGCAACCGATGACTGTCTCGGATCCGCCCGGTCAAGGCCCGTTGCAGATCGTCGATCTTCTGGCGCATGCGACCCTTTGCCATCTGAGCCAATGCGGCCGGGTCGTTTTGCCCGGCAATGATGGCGGTCAGCATCTCCCGCCCAGAAACGCCCAAGACATCTGTCGCTACCGAACTCAACTTGAGATTGGCATCTTCCAACACTTTGTGGATCCGGTTGGCTTCGCGACTGCGTTCCTGGATGAGGTGGCTGCGATACCGCACCAGTTCCCGCAAGTCCCGTTGAGGCGCATCCGGGATGAAACTGGCCGTCAGCAATCCGTGCTGTAACAGGTCTGCGATCCAGTGGGCATCCTTCACATCGCTCTTGCGCCCTGGTACGAATTTGATGTGTTTGGCGTTGACCAGCAGCACCTCGACTTCCCCTTCCAGCAGGTTGTAGACCGGCTTCCAGTACACCCCTGTGCTTTCCATCGCCACATGGGTCACTTGTTGAGCCTTCAGCCAATCCACCAATGCCAGCAAGTCGGCTGTCATCGTCCCATAGCTGCGGATTTCCGACCCCCTTCGGGCGTCAGTACACAGGCAACAATCGTCTTCTTATGGACATCTAACCCTGCACAGCGTTCATGGATGACCCGCATGGCTTTACTCCTTCTCTGCCATTGTGCATCATGGATACCGTGAACCTCGCCTTGTGAAGGTATCTCCCTTGCGTACTCTCCTGGATGGAGGTGACATCTTTTGTTGCTTCTGGAGGTTCTGGGTTCAGCTGCTCTTCGGATTCGCAATACCAGCGACGTAACCAACCTCGACGGTATCCGCTCGGCAGTCTACCCTATTTTCATCCCTTTGTGTCGTAATTCCCTTTCATGGACAGCTGCTCTGTATATTCCCCACCCTCTCCGTATGATCTTGGCGCTCTTGGCGTCTTGGCGGTTCAATCCGTATTGGATATTCGTCTTTGGGTGTGATGCTATTTCATAGGGACTTTGCGGT
>JAEUQZ010000627.1 GCA_016788965.1 Anaerolineae bacterium
CCATCTCTTCTTTGTCGGTGACGATGATGCCGTAGTTCTCCGGTTCGCCGTCATACGGCTCGATCATGGAGGCGGTGCGCGGCCCTAACGCGCCATCGGCAAAGAGCTTCAACGCGCCGATGCGGATCCAATCATCGCCGAAACCCCAACGCAGTCCACTGTCCAGCGCGGCGGGCAGCCAGCGTTTGTTGATCTGCTTGACGACGCGCAGCCCCAACTGGCCGCGCTCGCGGAGAATCTGTAGGGCACGCAGGCAGCTCGGTTCATCGAAGTCGTGAATTCCGGTGAGTCCGCTGGCAAGGGCGAGGCGCTGCGCCTCCAGCATCAGATCGGCGAGTTGATCGGGCGTGGGGGGTGGGATGCGCTCCGAGACGAGGCGCATGGCCGATTCGAGCAGCAGTCCGGTGGGATTTCCAGCGGCATCCCGCGCGATCTGGCCGCCTTCGGGATCAGGCGTGCTGGCGGTGATTCCACACAGCCGCAGCGCCTGGCTGTTGACCCAGGCGGCATGGGCGCTCTTGGCGCTGAGGTAGACCGGATGATGCGGCGCAGCCTGATCGAGATCTGCCGCCGAGGGAAAAGCGCGATCCGGCCAGAGGTCCTGGAACCAGCCGTAACCGGTGATCCACTGGCCGAGGGGGGTCACCGCCGCGCGGTCTGCCACGCGCTGGGCAGCGACAGCCCTATCCGGGACTTCAAAGACATTGACCTGCTGAAGAGCGCGTGTGGTCAGTTCCCAATGGATGTGGGCATCGGTCAGACCGGGGATGACGATCTGCTCGGCGAGGTCTTCGCGGATGGTTCCCGACCCGGCCAGATTGAGCATATCGGAGTCGCTGCCGACGGCGAGGATGCGTCCGCCGGAGACGGCCAGGGCTGAGGCGCGGGGCTGCGATTCATCCAGCGTGATGATGCGTCCATTGAACAGGATGCGATCAACGCGGCTGATCACCCCGCACCTCGGAAAGAACTCGTTCGACTTCTTGCGCGGTGGGGGCACTTTCCAGGCCGAGGCGCGTCACCGATGTGGCGGCCAGCGCCGCGGCCACATGGGTGGCAGTTTGAATGTCCCCGTTGAAGGCGCGAAGGGCGCACAGCAAGCCCGCCGCGAAGACATCCCCCGCCCCGGTGGGATGCACCAGTTCGACCTGCGGCGTGGTGTACTGGAACGCTTCGCCCCAGTGATAGTAAGTCCCGCCGCGTTCGGCGCGGGTCACAAAGAGGTGTTCGACCGCGCCGGCGAACTCGGCTTCGAGTTCAGGCGCTTCGACAATATCTTCTTCGCTGAAGACGACAATCTGGATGGCCTTGAGGACATTCGGATCGAACCAGCGTTTGAAGTGAACACGCCCATCGGCGTCCCAACGGCGCAGCCAGCCTTGCAGGGTGAGCAGCACGGTCGCGTCCGGGAACTCGAAAGCGATATTGGGATCGACCTCATCGGTCAGCGGCGCGAGATGCACCAGCGGCGCGCCGCGCCAATTCTGCGGCACATCCGCGGCTGTGATCCGCGCGGCGACCTGCCGGAGATACTGAATGCGCCCGCTGGGGGTGTAGATGTTCTCGAAAGTGCTGATCGACTCGGCTGGGAGGACGATCAATTCGGCGGCATACGGCCGCAGCCCTTCGAGCAGCGGT
>JAEUQZ010000628.1 GCA_016788965.1 Anaerolineae bacterium
CTGGCCTTCATCTGGAACTTCAACTACGCGCCCCAGGCTGGATGGGACCCCAACAACGACAACGTGCCCTATTCGCTGATCGGCAAGGACTGGAAGTTCCGCCCGGCCTATGACGCCATCATCGCCTGGAGCCGCGAACGCCAGGGTGGGGCATAACCGCGACGTGGTTCAAATCGGCTGGAGCGTGTTATGAACTTCTCGTGCAGTTTTTCACCTGGATGCCAGCCCTACTCCCCCTCTCCATGCAATGGAGAGGGGGCCGGGGGGTGAGGATCAGGGAAAACCAGTGCCGGAGTGTAAAACACGCTCAACGACCGTGGGGCGTGCCCGTCTGGGTGCGCCCCGCTGCTGTCCGGCGAAATTATCCTCCAACTTTCACTGACACCAGATTGATCCTCCCATGCGCGTGCTTCCCATGACCCGCCTGAAAATCCTGCTGACGCTGGCCGCCCTGCTCGTGGCCGGCGGACTGTTCCTCAGCCGCCTGACGCGCTACGATCCCTTCATGGGCGATCAAGTCGTCAACCCGCGTTTTACCTCCCTGACCTACGGCATCCAGACCTTCCTCTGGTGGGATAAGACCGCTGCCTCGCTGCACCTGGATTGGGTGCGCCTGATGGTCTTCAGCCATGTCAAGCAGATTTTCGCCTGGGATTTGATCGAATCGCAGCCGGGCGTCTGGGATTTTCAACGCGCCGATGAGATCGTCGCCGAGATCGAAGCCAAAGGGCTAAAGCTGGTCGTCCGTCTCAGCGATGCGCCCGACTGGTCGCATCCCAGCGCGGGCGGCGAGAAGGACGAGGATTTCCACGATGCCCCGCCCGATGATCTGGCCGACTTCGCTGAATACTGCGGCGCGGTCGCTGCCCGCTACACAGGCCGGATCGCCGCCTATCAAATCTGGAACGAACCCAACCTGGGCCGCGAGTGGGGCAACCGTCCACCAGACGCAGCCGCCTATGTCGAACTGCTCCGCGCGTGCAGCCAGGCTATTCGCGCCGCCGACCCTGCCGCCATTCTGATTTCGGCGGGCTTGGCCCCTACCGGAACCTGGACGGACATGGCAACACCCGACGATATGTACTTCCAGGCGCTCTATCGGGCCGGGTTCCAGCAGTACATGGATGTGGCGGGGGTGAACGCGCCGGGGTATAACATGCCTCCAGAGACCAGTCCCGATGAAGCGGTCGCGCGGGGCGGCCAGCGCTTCCAGACCTTCCGCCGGGTCGAAGACCTGCGCCGCATCATGGTCGAGCAGGGCGATGCCGCCCGGCAGATGGCGATCCTGGAGATGGGCTGGACAATCGATCAGGTCAACCCAGACTATGCCTGGTTCGCCGTGACCGAGCCGCAGCAGGCCGACTACTTCGTCCGTGCTTATCAGTACGCCGCTGAACACTGGCGTCCCTGGATGGGACTGGTATCCGCCATTTACATTCCCGATCCGTCCTGGACGCCGGCGCGGGAAGAATACTGGTGGAGCCTGTTCACTGCCGAAGGAGCCATGCGGCCAGCCTTCGCAGCCCTGGCGAACATGGCGAAGACCTGTGGCGACCGCGTCCTCCCGGCGCGCGACCCCGGCAGCCCGGAGGCTCTCGGACTTGTCCCCGTCTATCCTTGCGATTAGCTACTT
>JAEUQZ010000629.1 GCA_016788965.1 Anaerolineae bacterium
CGAGGCGGACCGCACAGTTCAGCGCGGCCTGCGCTCCGATCTGGTGGTACTCCTCGACGCGGCTGCTGAGTATGACTCGTCCGGTCGGCGGCAGGTGCTTCAGGAATCGCTCACGGGGGTCGTAGACGCCTTTGGAAGGGTCTTTCGGATCAACTGGGCGGCGGGAGCCAAGTTCGTCGAGGCCATCAAGGAGAAGCAGCGCCTGCCCTTGCTCGATCAGAGTTTGGAGAGCGGAGGCGCTCAGGCCGGGGTTTTGGGCTGCGAGCCACTGGCCGAGAGGTACGTCGCCTGCGGCATTCCAGGAGGCGATGTACTCAAAGAAGGGCAGCGGTTGGGACGGATCGTTCAAACGGGCGGTGGCGGCATCGCGGGCGAAGTTGAGCAACGTGGTAGTCTTGCCTGCGCCAGGTTCACCTAGGAGGAGGACGCGGCCAGCACACGCAGAGTCCTCCACGATCTGGCGCAAGGTGGTATAGCTCTCCGACAGGGCGAGCGCTTCTGACTGGGGGATGAGGTCAACGCGCTGGTACTTGGTTTTCAGGCTCCAGATATGTTGGGGAGCAGGCACATCATCAGTGGAGGAGACGGTGTGCAAGGCGATGATGTCATCGGACAGCACCGAACGAGCGATCTGATCGACAACTGCGTCGAGCAACACCTCGACATAAGAATGGTAGGGATCATCCGACAGGGCAACAGGGGTCGGCGCGGGGTTGGCGCTAGGGATGGACTCGCCTCCCAGCCAGCGACACAGGGTGACAAAGGCTGCCTCCCAGCCCTTGAAGAAGTCGATCCAGGTGTGATTGACCACCATGATGGGCGGAACAATGTCGGCGAAGCGGGCGATCAGCAAGGGCTTGTTCATCAGATTGGCATAGGCGATTTCTCGGCGGACGAAGCTATCGGCCCGTTCGACATCGGGCGTGATGCAGACGACAATCTGGCGGGAGGATTTGATGGCCTTCTCGATCTCGGCGGTAAAATCCTGGGTGGGGTCGATGCCGCGGATGTCGCGCCAGACGCGGTAGCGGGGTTTGAGTGCCTCATCCAGCGGAGCCGCACCAAGCCCAGCATCTTTGCGGGCATAGCTGATAAAAACATCATGGCGGATGTCGGTGGGCATAGGGCATCTCCAGGAGCCGAGTGGTATGGGGAATAGTAACACGAGAGGGGTGGATGGGGAAAGCCGGCGGAGTGGCTGGGCTGTACTGGCTGCGGCTGGTGGGGGTGTAGGGGGTGCAGCCAGACACTAAAGTGATTTGGCTGCCGAAAAACCATGTCCACTAAAGGGACAAAAGGCCGCGTGGGATGCGAGCCGGTGCGTGAAAGGGGATCGCGGCGGGGTGGGCGTCACCCGGCCATGAGGGGAATCTCGGACGCTCCCTAAAGGGACTTCCTTCGGTCGCAAAATGGCGTCCCTACCCAGGCACTTCCGTCGGGACGGGTTTCTACCCGTCCGGGATTTCCCCAATTCCTAACCCCCACCCCCTGATCCCCGCCCCCCAGCCTGCTTCAGCAGGCTTTTTCACTCTGCCGGAGGCTTGAGCCTCCGTCCCTGAAGTTTGGCTGATTGTGCAAAAACCAGCGCCTTCTGGTAAACCATAGCGGTGACAAAGCCAAAATGGT
>JAEUQZ010000062.1 GCA_016788965.1 Anaerolineae bacterium
CCCGCCCAACTGCTCCTCAAGCAGGATGTCCTCGCCGACCAGTTGGAGCGCATCGGCGGCCTGACCGAGGTCGAAGTCCGTCCGGTCATCCCCGCCCCCACCATCTGGGGCTATAACTTCCGCATGACCCTCTACCCGGTGGATGGTCAGCTTGGCTTCCCAGGCGCGAGTCAGCCGGGCGGGGGCGTAAGCCCCATCGTCTCCATCGACGAATGCCACCTGCTCCACCCCGATCTGCTCGCCCTCAAGCAGTCGCTCGATCTGGAAGCTATCCCTGGCCTGGAACAGATCACCTTCCAACTCGGCAGCGATGGCGCGGCTATGGTCATCCTCCGCGCCGCCGATGACGAAGCCCCCGACCTGCTCACCGAGCTGCCCATGAGCGTCAACCTCGTCCTCAGCGACGGCCAGCCCGTCAACCTCATCGGCGACCTGCACAGCCACTACGATCTGGCCGGGCGGCGCTTCCGTGTCACCGCCGGCAGCCCCTTCCCCGCCAACTACCCCCAGCTTGAAAACCTCGTCGCCGAAGTCCTGGCCGCCCTCGCCCTCACCGGCAGCGAGACCGTCCTGGACTGTTACGCCGGGGTCGGCCTGTTCACCGCCTTCATCGCCCAGCAGTCCCGTCTCGTCACCCTCATCGAATCCCTCGGCTCCGCCGTCGATGACGCCGACGCCAACCTCGCCGACCTCACCAACATCGATATCATCGAAGGTGCGGTCGAAGATGCCCTGCCCGAACTCGACGACCGCTATGATGCCGCTCTGCTGAATCCGCCCGTCGAAGGCCTCAGCCTCCCGGCGCTGGACGCGCTCGCCGCCCGCCGCATCCCTCGCCTGGTCTACCTGAGCAGCGACCCAGCCGCCCTCGCCCGCGATGCCAAACGCCTGACCGCCAAAGGCTACCGCCTCGCCTCCGTCCAGCCCATCGATCTCTCGCCGCAAACCTATTTCATCGACTCGCTTGCCACATTCGAATCGGAAGTATTGGGGTGAACCGTATTCAAATCAAGTAATATAAAACGAAATCTACTCAATACCTGCACAATTACTTGACATTACGGCGGGTTTTCATCTAGACTTTCCCCAAATCCGGCGCGTTCGTCCCCCAATTCGTACCGGAAGTGTTGCGCCCTAGACAATGTAGCGTGGTGGTATCGAGGAGTAAACGGCAATGAATGAGAAAATGCGTGGGGTCGTCAAATGGTTCAGCAATGAAAAGGGCTATGGGTTCATTACCCCTGAAGACAGCGCGGGCGATATCTTCGTCCACTACAGCGCCATCCAGGGCAACGGCTACCGCTCGCTCGACGAAGGCATGAAGGTCGAGTTCGAGGTGGTTGAAGGCCCGAAAGGTAAACAGGCTAACACCGTCACGAAGGTCTAAACCTGCCTTCGACGGTCATTGACCAGCCCAGGCCTGTCGCGCTACGATAGGCCTTTTTGTTGCCCAGTTGAAGGAAACATCTCCATGGACCTCCTCGCCATCCGTTCCATCGCCGCCGAGATCGCCCAGGCTGCCGGGGCCGTCTTGATGGAAAAGTTCGACCAGCCACACCAGCAGCGCACCAAGAAGACCGTCACCGATATCGTCACCGAAGGCGACACCGCCTCTGAAGCCGTCGTCCTGGCCGGCCTGACCCGCCACTTCCCCGACCACCACATCGTCAGCGAAGAAGATGGGGGCGTGGGCATCGGCCAGCCGCTCGACCAGGCCGAATACGTCTGGTACATTGACCCTCTCGATGGAACCAGCAACTATGCCAACAACCTGCCCCTCTTCTCCGTCAGCATCGGCCTGGCCGACCGCGACATGAATCCCCTCGTCGGCGTCGTCTATCACCCCTTCACCAGCGAACTCTACACTGCCTCGATAGGCGGCGGCACGACCCTGAACGGCCGCCCGCTGCGCGTCTCCAGCACCACTGCGCTCCAGAATGCCATGCTCTGCTCCGGCTTCCCCTACGATGCCTTCAACAACCCGGATAACAACCTGCGCGAATGGGCCGCCTTCACCATGCGGACGCGCGGTCTGCGCCGCTTCGGTTCCATCGCCTTGGAGATGAGCTATATCGCTGCCGGCCGCCTGGAAGGAGTCTGGGAAGGCTCCATCAATAGCTGGGATGTCATGGCCGGGATTGTCCTGGTGCGCGAAGCCGGCGGCCGCGTCACCGACTACAGCGGCCAGGAATCCCAGACGCTCTACCACGGCAAGCAGATCGCCGCCAGCAACGGCCTGATCCATCAGGAAATGCTCGACCTGCTGGCCGAGACGCGCGCAGATGAGCGTTCGTCTAGCAAAGTCGCCGCCCCACCAAAAATCGGCTAGAGTCGGAGCGTGGTGAGGGACGCGCTGGCGTGGCCGTCCCTCGGTCTGTTCTCCCGTCCAGACAGCCTGCACCTGGTGTGAAATGCCCGTGGTCAGACTCGACACCTATAAAGCCAGTGCCTTCCTCGTCTGGCAGCTCAAGCTCTCCGGCACGACCATCCACGAAGACGGCGGGGACATCATCCACGTCGGCCTGCACACGGGCGAACAAGTCAGCATCCACCTCATCGAAAGCTCCATCCACGGCTACGAGATCAAAGGCACGGTCGCCTACAACCACGCCAACAAGGTTCACACCCTGTTCCTCATCTGGTGCGATTTGCTCCTCCCGCCCGAAGGCGATGTCACTGAGGTGCAGGATTGGGAATGGCCGCTGCTGGCGCTCTACGGCGACCGCATCTGGGCCTACGATGTCCTCGGCGGCGAGATCTTCATCTTCCCGGTCTTCTACGACCGCATCGGCCCCTACCGCGAAATCCGCTACGGCAAGACCGTCAGCGCCCGCCACCTCATGGCCGGGATGGTCGAGACCGCCCTGCCGCTCATCAAGGGCCGGTGGCGCGTCGCTGGCTTTGGCGAACGCACCCAGCACGCCCACCACAAAAGTCATTACCCCGGTGACGGCGACATTCCCATCACCGCCAAGAACGATCCCCTGGCCGTCTACTACGCCATCCTCAACGTCCACCGCGACGCTGAGCCGGAAGATGTCAAGACCGCCTACCGCAGCCTGGCCCGCCAGTTCCACCCCGACCTGAACCGCGCCGCCAACGCCACCCAGCAGATGCAGTCCATCAACGAAGCCTATCGCAAAATCATGGACGACTTCGACGACCCGTGAATCCGTAGGGGCATTTCATCTCTTTGGGAAGTCGGCCTTCACATGGGTTCGGCACAGCAAACCGTTGCCGGAATGCGGTAGGGGTTTGGCGCGCCAAAGTCTTTGCCTAAAACTTGAACTGCGCTCCAGAGTCGGCCACCTCGCCGCTCCTCATTTCGATTCACTGAACTGATCTCCGTCAAAAGTCGGAGATCAGATCGTCCAAAGGACTGCTAGTCCTCTATAAGATCAGGTGTAGAGTGTGGATTGTCCGCACTATCCTGACCTACGAAGAGGAAAAGATCATGCAGTACCGTCTTTTGAAGCTCGGTTTGATCGGCGTGCTGGCATTGGCTGTGTTTGCAGCCGGAATCATGGGCAATGGCCGCAGCCGCGCCTTCGCCCAGGATATGGCCCACAACACTTATATGGTGCATGCGGGCGGATTCGGCGAAGCCAACGTAGAAATCCTGGCCTTTGCTCCCGCCTATCTCCAGGTCCATCGGGGTGACACGGTGATGTGGCACGTCACCAGCTTCCACAACATGCGCTTCGGCGAACAGGAAGAACCCTTCATCATCGTCGAGGACATGAACGGCACACCCACCCCCATCGGCAACCCCAACGTCTTCTTCCCCACCCAGCCCAGCGGCACAGCCTATACCGGTGGAGATGCCAACAGCGGTTTGCCCTCGGAGGACGCGCTCAAGGGTTTCTACTCGCTGGTTATGGATGTCGAACCCGGTCTGTACAGCTATCGCTGCGATGTGCATCCCGGTATGGCCGGCATCATCGAAGTCGTCGCTGATGACGTAGCCATCCCGTCTCCGAGTGAAGTGGACGCAATGGCCGCCAAGGAACTGGATGACCAGATCAATCCCGCCATTCTCGCCTATTTCGCCTCATCGGCCACCGCTCCAACCCAATCGGCTGACGGCAGCATCACCATCCTGGCAGGCATCGGCGGAACTGGGCGCGCCAGTTCTCTGAGCTTTGCTTCGCCCCTGGTCTTCATCAAGGCCGGCGAAACCGTGACCTGGCAGGTTCCAGCCGACAGCCCGACACCGCACTTCGTCAATTCGATCCCCTTTGATCCTGCGGCCGTCCCCGACATCATTCCGCAGGAGAATGCTGGCGGCCCGCCGACCCTGCTGGCTGGCCCTGGTTTCCTGGGCACAACGCCGGACGGCGCGACCATTTCGGCAGGCGCGGCCTTCAACAGCATCTTCCTGGCTCCCGGCCAATCCTTCAGCCTGGTCTTTGCAGACCCCGGTGTCTATCCCTACATCTGCCATGTCCATCCTGGCATGGGCGGTGCGGTGATCGTTCAGTGAGTCTCTAGCATCATCGGGGCGGGCGTCATGGCCCGCCCCATCACGAAATGAGCGATAGCACCATGAACACGTCTCCTGCTGCCAACCCCAATCCCAATGTGTTGACCTCGGCTTTGCTGTTCTTCGGGGGATTGACCCTGATCCTGGTCATTCTGCTCTCGCAGCACACCAGCGCCGCGGCGACTTCATCGCCCGTGCTGGACGAAGCCGCTGTACAGGCCGGACGGTCCGTCTTCATGACCGTCTGCGCGGCCTGCCACGGCCCCAAAGCCACGGGCATTCAAGGTCTGGGCAAACCATTGGTGGGCAGTCTGTTCTTCAACAGCCGCACCGATGAGGAGATGCTGGCCTTTCTACAGACCGGCCGCTCCGTCACCGATCCACTCAATACCACCGGCGTCACCATGCCCGCGCGGGGTGGACGGCTCACCCTCACCGATACCGATCTCCTGAATGTGATCGCCTACATCCGCAGCCTGAACAGCGCCGCCGTTCGTGGCATGAACGGCGCAGCCGCCGTGCCTTGATCTAGTCCGCCTGAACGGACATAACGGCCTCTTGGCAGATCGGGCATTTCCCCACACAATAGAGGCGGTTCGCCACCTTCCACGCATCCAGGGAAATTCCGATGCAGTTGCCTAAACAGCGCCTGTTCTGGGCTGTCAGCCTGGGACATGCCGCCAACGATCTGTTCATGAGTATGCGCTCGGTCGTGCTGACCTTCATCAGCGCCTACGTCCTGCCTATGAGTGCCCAGCACATCAGCCTGGCCGTCAGCGCCATCGAACTCTGCGGCGCGTTGAGCCAGCCTTTCTTTGGCCGTCGAGCCGACCGCAGTGGTGGCCGCTGGTTGGGCGCGGGCGGCATCACCTGGACGGCCTCGTTCATGCTGTTGGGTATGCTGGCCGTGACGCTCGGCGGCGGCTTCTGGCTGATGCTCATCCTGATGGCGCTGGCTGGCTTCGGCAGCGGCGCGTTCCACCCCGTCGGCTCGATGTACAGTACCGAAATCGATCCGCTCCGCGCTGGACGGAATGCCGCCCTCTTCTTCATGTTCGGCCAGATCGGGCTGGCGCTGGGGCCAATGCTCTCCGGCCTGCTGCTGGATCGCTCGCACACCACGCTGAACGTGTGGTTCGGGGCGGCGCTTGGCACATTGGGGCCGCGCCTGTTCGAGCGGGGCAGCCTGGTGCCGCTCTTCGCCCTGGGGATCGTCGTCGTCCCCGCCGCCGTGCTGATGGCCCTGACCATCCCCGCCCGCGCCACCGACCACGCTCACTCTGCCCGCGGCGAGTCGGCGGCCCGTGCCCCCGCGCCAAGTACCGCCCCGCGCACCTTCATCATCCTCGGCCTGGCTGTCGCACTGCGGAGTATGGCGCACCTCTCCACCGTCAACTTCCTGCCCTACATGTTCCAGTTGAAGGGCTGGTCTCCCGCCGAGTACGGGGCGCTTGCCAGTTCCTTCTGGATTGCGTCCGGTTTCGCGGGCGTCTGGTTCGGCAGCCTGGGCGACCGCTACGACATGCGCCGGGTCATCATGGTCAGCCTGATCGTCACCGCGCCGGCTGTCTTCCTGATCCCTGACCTCAACGGCCTCCTGGCCGTCGTCGGAGCCTTCATCATCGGCGCGATGAGCGGCTCGCACAGCCTGATCGTGGTGCTGTCGCAGCGGCTCCTGCCCGGCAAGAAAGGCTTCGCCTCCGGGGCCACCCTCGGCTTCATCTTCGCCGCGGGCGCGGTCAGCAACCTGATCGTCGGCGGGCTGATCGACCGCTTCGGGACAACCAACACCTTCCACCTCATCGCCGGGCTGACTCTCGCTTCCAGTCTGCTCTGGCTGCTGATCCCGGCGGCCTCCTACAAGCGGCTGGAACCGAAGCCTGTCGCCGAACCCGCCTCCACGCCATCGCGTTAGGTTATCAGGACTGCGCCATGAATCCCGACCTCTTCTTCTTGCTCGACGGCCTGCATTACTGGCTCAGCCGCGTCGCGCTGGCCGCCGCCATTGGCATGTTCCTGATCGGCTTCGTTATCGGCATCCTCCGGCACGGCGATGTCACCCGTCTCTACCGTCTGGCCGTCTATACCATCGCCGGCAGCATCGCAGGGCAGGCGCTCATCGGCCTGGCCCTGTATGCCATGGGCATCCGCCCCTACGAAGAAGTGCATCTGATCTATGGGCTGGGCGCGACTCTGGCGCTGCCTTTTTTCATCTTTGTGGAAGTCACCGCTAAAAAGCGCCCGGCGATGGGCAGCTACTTATGGGGCTTTGCCGTGCTGGTCGGAATCCTCATCCGCAGCTTTATGACCGGCTCGCCGGGCTGACGTTTCAGGGCGTAGAAGGAGTCACGCTGTCTGATGGGGTCTCGGCGGCAGCATCCTGGGAAGGCTGCCCCTTGTTGATCCAACTCCTCAACATCTCGTGAAGAGTCTCTAGCCGCACCGGTTTGCCCAGGTGGTCATCCATGCCGCATTCCAGGCAGCGATCCCTGTCGCCGTCCATCGTGCTGGCCGTCAGCGCGATGATCGGCTTACGCGCCAGCCCGCGTTCCGCCTCGATCTGGCGAATGCGGCGGGTCGCCTCGTAACCATCCATGACCGGCATCTGACAGTCCATCAGAATGATCTGGCAGCGATCCGGTTCGGCGCTGAACCGTTCTATAGCCTCGCCGCCATCATGGGCAGTCTCCGGTTCATAGCCGAGCTTCTCAAGCTGCTTGCAGGTCAGATCGAGGTTGATGGGGTTGTCTTCGACGATCAGGACGCGAACGGCTGATTCACTCGTGTGTGGCGTCGAAGTCGAAGGACGGGTATCGTCCGTCTTGGCGGCTCGGCGCAGCAGCGCCTGTTCGCGCAGCCGTTCCAATGTTTCGCGCAGCACCGGCGCTTTGACGGGTTTGGTCAGGAAAGTTTCCACGCCAAGATGCTCAGCCGTCGCCCGGTGCTGGGGCGAGTCAAAAGCCGTCAGGATAACAATGTCCAGGTCATCCAGTTCAGCATACTGGCGTACCTGCTCGATCATCTCGAAGCCATTGAGGTGCGGCATCGCCACATCCACGATGGCCGTATCGAACAGATTGCCAGCCCCTGCCGCCTCCAGCAGAATATTCAGTCCCTGCTGTCCATCGACCGCTTCGACGGTGTGCGTATCCCACTTACCCAGCATCCGGACGAGCAGACGGCGGATGTTTTCGTTGTCTTCGACCAGCAGGACTTTCAGGGCATCGGGGTTGGATTCGACCTGAAGCCCTCCGACCAGCCCAAAGCGTGCCGTGAAGGTGAAGGTCGATCCCAGACCCTCTTCGCTCTCGACGCTGATCTCCCCCTCCATCATGTCCACCAGCCGCTTGGAGATCGCCAGTCCCAGCCCGGTTCCGCCATATTTGCGCGTGGTGCTGCTGTCGGCCTGCATGAACGGTTGGAACAGCCGCTTCCGCGCCGCTTCCGAGAGGCCGATGCCGCTGTCCTGGACGACGAAGCGCAGGATAATGTCATCCGCTTCGATGGCCTGCGCCCCCACGTGAACGCGAACCTGACCGCGGGCGGTAAACTTGACGGCGTTGCTGACCAGATTCATGAGAATCTGGCGCAGGCGCGTCGGATCGCCCCGCACCGAGAAGGGAACCTCCGGCGCAATCGTCGCGCTCAGGGTCACATTCATATTGCCTTTGGCGCGGGGGTTCATGAACTCGATGATGCGATCCACGATGTCGGAGACCACGAACTCGACCGACTCCAGGATCATCTTGCCGGCCTCGATCTTGGACAGATCGAGGATGTCGTTGATGATCATCAGCAGCGAGTTAGCCTCGCCCAGCACCACCTCGACATAGTCGCGTTGATCGGCGTTGAGCGGCGTATCCATCAGCAGCTCGCTCATGCCCAGGATGCCGTTCATCGGCGTGCGGATTTCATGGCTCATCGTCGCCACGAATTCCGACTTCAAGCGCGAGGCTTCCAGCGCCTGGTCGCGGGCAAGCTGCATCGCTTCTTCGACCTGCTTACGCTCGCTCAGATCGGTGATGACCGCAATCGAGCCGTGGACTTCGCCATTCTTCCAGCGCGGCACGCCCGTAACCAGCGCGTAAACCATGTGACCATCGGCATGCACAAGTCCGACTTCATAGGTCGAGGCTCTCCCCTGGCGGCGCTCTTGCAGCGCCTGCTTCAACCTGTCCAGATAAGCGGGAGCAGTAAAGTCATCCGGCGTGTGACCGATCATCTCGTCCGGTTGGTAGCCCAGCATCCGCGCGTAGGCCGGATTGACGTACTCGAACTGCCGTTGATCGTTGGTGATCGTGAGTCCCTGCCCCATGGTTTCCATGACCTGGAGGGCAAAGTCGCGCTGCTGTTCGAGTTCGTGTTCGATCAGTTTGCGGGCGCGCATATCGCGCGCGAACAGGAACAGATACTCCTGGCCGTTGAAGTCCAGATACGTCGCGGCGATTTCCGCCGGGAAGCGAGCGTCGGTTTTCGTCCGGCACGGGTACTCCAGTTGCACCGAACCGCTGTTCTTGATGCTCTCCCACAAATGCTCCCACTTCGCCGGGTGAAGCTCCTCGAAGAGATCGCTGGCGTTCAGCGCCTGCATTTCATCATAGCTGTAACCGAAGGCAGCACAGGCCGCCCGGTTCGCATAGATGACCTGCCCCGAACGCAGCAGCCAGAGGGCGGCATCGCGGGCGCTGTCCAGCGAAAACTGGGTCATCAGCAGCGTCATCTCGGCCTTGCGGCGTTCGGTGATGTCGCGCACCACCGCCTGGAAACCCTCGATCTGACCTTCGTGATAGACCAGGATGACCGTCTGCTCGACCCACCGTTCTTCACCCGTTCGAGAGACGATTGGAAAATCCAGGTACGTTTCTGAGAGGCGGTTGTCGAACTGCTTCTGGTAGAAGTTGTTGAGGATATGCTTCCAATGATCGTGCAGCAGCCTGGTGAAATGCTTTCCGATCAGTTCTTCAGGTTTGTATCCGGTCAAACGGCTGACCGAAGGGCTGAGGAACGTGAAGCGCCCGCGTGTATCGACCGTGAAGACCACGTCGCTGGACTGCTCCACGATTTGACGGAAGCGGCGTTCTCTTTCCCGCAATGCCTTCTCAATCGTCATCCGCTCGGTGATATCACGTCCGGTATTGTGAATCTCGCTGACCCGGCCAGTTACCGCATCAATGATGGGCTGGCTGTTGGTCTCGAACCAACGATAGGCGCCATCCTTCGTTTTGAGACGGTGAACACGGGTATAGGTTCCGTTGTCCCGATTGACCCGCGTATGGCGCAGGGTGTCGTCTTCCGCCTCATTGGGACTGAACAGCATGTTCCAGTTCTGGCCGAGCAGTTCCTCCGGGGTATATCCCAATACTGACTTGAAAGACGGTGAGGCATACAGAAACACGTCGTCCGGGGACAACCGCGCGATCAAGTCCGTCGAGTGTTCCGCCAGCAGCCGAAAGGTTTTTTCTTGCTCGATGATTTTTCCCTGACGTATCCGTTCCTGGGCGCTGCGGTAACGATGATAGGTCGTCGTCACCAGCGTAAACGCCATAATCAGAATGATCGGCGGAATCAACCGCTCTCCATAGGTAATAGGCGTTGCCAGTGGAACGAACAGGATCGACACGACCGCCAGAATCGCAACCACGACTGTCGAGCGGGTCGAAAACAGCAGGCTCGTGACCAGAAGGGGAATGGTCAGAAAAAACAAAGTCATGTTGAGATTGAGTTCATCACGCAGTTGAAGCGATGAACCGAAGATCATGGCTCCCGTGGTCAACACCAGCAGGAAGCTGCTGAGGGTATGACGCCTCAGCCAACACAACAGCAGTTCGACCGTCAGGCAAATCTGCTGAAGTGCGAGGAAGGGACGCATCCCTCGGGACGCATCTTCGGGCAGGAGACCGAAGAGAATATCGCCGATGAGGATAGCAGTCGTGATGATGGACAGTACAACCAGCGTCCGAGTCAGCAGTCTGGCCCACAGCGCCGTCTCGTCGAGCGCAGAGTCATCTTGGTGGAACCATCGCGTCAGCCAGGATAAATCATGGAGAATCTTTGGTGATGTCATGATGGCTCACTGGCTCAGATGGCCCGTGGCGGTGAAGCGGGGGTCACGGAAATGATTTCACATGACGGACTTCACACGAATCGATTCACCGTATCGATCAGCTCGCGCGAGCTGGTCGGCTTGGTCAGGAAGCCGTCCGCGCCGATGGACAGCGCCTCAGCCCGGTCTTCATCCTGGCCGCTGGCCGTCAGCATGACGATGGGCAGCGCCTGGAAACGGTCGTCGTTCCTCAGATGGCGCAGCAGGGTCATCCCGTCCATCTCCGGCATGGCGATATCGACCAGCATGAGATCGACCACTTCCCCGGTCAGGAAATTGAGCGCTTCCTGCCCATCGCCGGCCACAGCCACATCATGCCCGTTGTTTCGCAGGGTCAGGCTCAACACGCGCTGCGTGACGGGATAGTCTTCTACGATCAGTATCTTTGCCATGAATCTACATCCTTTCCGCCGCGCGGAACTCTGTCTCTATTGTTTCTTGATTCAATGTTAACGCTACATCGGCTTACTGACAAGCAGGATTTAGCGTCCCGCGCGTAAATGTTTCACCAATCGCCAGCGATTCTGCCCCGGCAACGGTTGATAGCTGACCTCATCCATGATTTGACGCATCAGATACAGTCCATACCCGCGCACCTGCGGATCATCGAAGTGTGGCTCCGGGACGCTTTCAGGGTTGAAGGTCACTCCGACATCATAGAGATCGACCACGAACTGCGGTGGATTCCAGCCGAGGGACATCTCCACCAGGATGCGGCCGTTCTCCTCGTAGCGGTAGGCATGATCGACGATATTGGCACAGCCTTCATGCACCGCCAGTTGAACATTGTAGATGGTTTGGTCAGCGTCTGGAAGCGCCTCGACATGCTGAAGGATTTCGGCGATGCAGCCGCTCAGGATGTTGAAGTACCGGGTTTGCGCCGGCAGTTCCAGCCGGAAGACTTCGTTCCGCCCCATGGCCTAAAGCCCCTTCACCACGATGACCGTCTGGTCATCGACCTGACCTCGCCCACTGCTGAAACGCGCCGTCAGGCTGAACAACCCTGACGCAATCTCATTGGCGGACTGCCCGGCCAGAGACACAATCATATCCAGGAAACCCTCCTGTCCGAGCATGTTCCCAGCAGGGTCGTGTGCCTCGCTGAATCCATCGGTCGCCACAACCAGAAGATCGCCGCTGTGGAACTCGATCACATGGTTCTCACAAGTGCAGGCTGGCAGCACCCCGATAGGTGGGCCATCCGCTTCCAGCATGAAGGGCGTGCCCCCCGCCGGACAGTACACCACCGGCGAATGTCCCGCGTTGGCGTAATACAGCAGCCGTTCCAGCGGGTCATACTGTCCGACGAAGGCCGTCGCAAACATACCCACATGGGTGAAATCATCGTAGGCTTCATCGTGGGTCGCGCCGAGGATATCCAGCGGCGTGGGGCGATGCAGCGACCGGGACTTGCTCCGCATTAGCGTCCGGGTGGTTGCCATCAGCAGCGCGGCGGACATTCCCTTACCGGAGACATCTCCCACGGTGAACACCAGCGCCTCTCCCGGCCGCTCGAAGAAGTCGTAAAAATCCCCACCGACTTGCAGGGCCGGCAGCGACCCGGCGCTGATGTCCAGGCCGCGGACAAGCGGCAGGCGCTGCGGCAGCAGGTTCAACTGCACATCCTTCGCCAACTGCATCTCGGTCTGCATTTGCATCTGCTGGAGCTTTTCCTGGTACAGCAGCACATGTTCGATCTGCCCACCGATCTGGTCGCAGATCGCGCGGACCAGTTTTTTGTCCGGCGCCGTGAAGCTGGCCTTCTTCTTAAAGAGCGCCAGCACGCCCACCGTCTGATCTTCCAGACTGATCGGTTCAACCAGGGCGGAATAACCCGGCGGTAGGATCGAGCGAGCCGGATTGTTCACCGATTGGCGGCTGCCGTTGGCGGCGCTCTGCTCCACCCACTCACGCAGCATCTGGTCGCTGACGACTGGCGCGGGATGATGCGCGATGAAGGCGCTGCCCATCATCAGGATGGCACTGGCTGAGTCGGCCTGGCTCAGGCGGCAGGCCTCGCCCGTCAGCGAGCGAAAAGCCGCCTGGATATCGAAGTCAGCGCGGGTGAAGTGGGTCAGATCGACCAGCGCCAGCAGTTGATCCTGACTGGCAATCAGATCATTGGTCATGCTGTCCAGAACGGTTTCCATCGAGATCCACTGCGACAGCAGTTCGGCATCAGCGGCCAGCCGTGCCTCCACCCATGATCCTTCGACGCCGAAGACCCACAGATGCCCCACAATCTGCCGTTCCACCTGAATGGGCATACTCATGCTGGTTCGATCAGTCAGAGCGTGCGGCGGCCACAACGCCAGCCAGCCCCCCTCGGTGGCAATCCCAAACGCCGACGCTCCGCACAACAGCCACGCATCCGCCAGCCGCTGCAGGCGGTCAGCGTGCGTATCGATCAGGTTCAGCAGAGGGTAGGCAGGCGACAGCAGCATGATTGGGCCTAGACGCCCAGCGCCTCTTCTTCAGTGGTCACGATCGTGAACGCGCGATCCAGGCGGGTCAGCTCGAAGATGACCTTGACGTTCGATTGTAGCCCGCACAACACCAGGTTCCCGCCGTTCTGCTGGCACTGCTTCATGCCCTTGACCAACGACGACAGCGCGGTCGAATCGATGAACGTCACCTGCGCCAGATTGACAACCACGCGGGCCGGCGGACGGGTCGTGACGCGCTCCAACCAGGCCGCCACCGGCGGCGCTTCGTGGGCGTCGAATCGCCCGATCAGTTGGGCGACGGCCGTGCTGCCTTCCGCGCGAGTGTTGATCTCCATAAACCTGCTGCTCCCCAACGCTTCGATCTCATTGCTCGTTCCTGATTATAGGGCCGCATGGGGGCGGGCGGGCCTTAATCTTTCGCCGTTGACCCGTAATTCCGTAAGTTTTCACAAAATCTTTGGTGTTTGCCCGGCCTTCCGCTACCATTTGGGCATAAAGGCGCAGCAGGCGAGGGAGGTAGTTGATGCTCAAGGTCTATATTGGCGTCGTCCGCTTTTCCGATGACCGCGATTTCATCATGATGGTCGATGGCGAACCCGGCCCGGTCGAAGAAGCTGTCCGCCAGGCCATCACCGAGATTTGCGGCGAGGGTGAAATCCAGATACAGACCGAGGGCGTCGATTTCATCGAACTGGTTCATGCCAGCCACCCCGACCAGCCCCACCCGGACGGCTACGTGCTGGGCTGCGAGGTCGGCGGCCTCAAGCGCTTCAATTATGCCATCCAGTACGCCCGGCGTCGCCGTCACCTCCCCCCAGGCGAAGGCGAATGAACCTTGTTGTAACGTTTTGGGTGCTTCGGCATCTAAATGGAAGGAAGCAGTTGTGTCCGAGGAGAAACTGATCGCCGCGCTGAAACGGCGCGAACCGGATGCGCTGGCCGCCGTCTTCGAGCAGTACGCCGACCGCATCTACCGGTTGGCGGTCAGCCTCCTGCACGATGAGCAGCAGGCCGATGGAGTCGTCCAGAATACCTTCCTGGCGCTGATCGAATCGATCCACCAGTTCGAGGGGCGTTCCAGCCTGGGAACCTGGCTCTATCGCGTCGGCTACAATGAGTGCCGGATGCGGCAGCGCAGCATCCGCCCTGACCTGGAGATGGATGCCGTCGAAGACCCGGATACCCTGCCGCAGCATTTCGCCGACTGGTCGATGGTTCCCGACCACATCCTGGAAGGCAGCGAAGCCCGCGCCGAGATGGAGAGGGCCATCCAGAGCCTCAAGCCGGAGATGCGAACCGTGTTCGTGCTGCGCGATGTCGAGGGCCTATCCACCGAGGAAACGGCCCGCATCATGAATATCAGCGAGGGAGCCGTCAAAGTGCGCTTACACCGCGCCCGTCTCGCCTTACGAGAAAAATTGGCCGCCTATTTCACCGAGTTCGTCCGGTAAGAACCTGTGATGAACGGGATACCCCGAATTCCTGAAGCCCCCTCTCTGCGAAGCGGAGAGGGGGTTTGGGGGTGAGGATCACAAGGAAATGGTGTCTCTTCAAATTCGAGAGCCACCCGAAAGCAGGGATACCCCATGCAGTGCCAGGACTTGATCCGCTACTTGTCCGACTATATCGACCACAACCTCAGCGAAGAACTGACGGCCGAAGCCCGCGAACACCTCGCCACCTGTCGCAACTGCCACGTCGTCCTGGATTCAACCCAGCAGACTATCCTGCTCTATCGCCAGCGGGGACAGCGTCTCGGCCTGCCACCCCAGCGCCACCAGGCCCTCTTCGGCCAGCTTGCCAATGTCCTGGCACAGTCCGCCCGCGCCGACGACTGCGACCCGGATACACCCTGATCCGCGACGTTCGATAGCGCATCACACCGATTCCATTCATCACCTACCGGATTGTCCCGGCAAATCCGGGACATACTTCCCTTCTGCCCACGTTCTTGTTGATCTACAGTGGTAACAGCGGAATGGATGATCGTGCCCGCAGGGGGTTATTTGCGGCACAGGACATTCCCTTCACATCCACGTTCTCGACAAGGACAAAGAGGCATGAAAAAGACACAGTTCGCCGTTTTCTTCCTGGGACTGCTGCTCGTCTTCTCGATCGCGGCCTGGTCGCCAGCCGCCGAACCGGCCATCGCCGCAGTTCAGAGCGATGATCTGATCCTCACCTCGGTGATGGCTGAAACCGCGCCGGTCCTGGATGGCGTCGTCGATGATGCGGCCTGGGCTGATGCGCCCGTTGTGGAAGTTTCAACCCGCCGCGGCGCCAATGAAGGTAACACGACCATCACCATGAAGTCCGTCTATGTCGGCGATATGGTCTATTTCGTCGTCCAGTGGGCCGACCCGACCGAGAGCTTCATCCGCTCGCCGTGGGAGATGCAGGCGGATGGAACCTGGGTGCAGTTGAAAGACCCGGAGGACAAAGGCGGCGACAACAACGTCTGGTATGAAGACAAACTCGCCATTATCTGGCCGATCAATGAAAGCATTGAAGATTTCGATAGCGATGGTTGCTTCGTCGCCTGCCACCGTTCCGACGACGGTGATCCCAAGCCCTACGGCAACAAGTACACCGAGAACGAAGGCGAGCTGGGCGACATCTGGCACTGGAAATCGGTGCGTAACCTGAATCAGGTCGATGACCAGTACCTCGATAGCGTGCGTTACTCTGCCGATACGCCCGAAGCCGGACGCCACAGCGATCCGAAGGAATCGGGCGGCTACGTCAACAACATCACCGAAGACAAGACCGGGCCGGCCTTCATGCCCGCTGGTGATTTCCCCCGCGATGGCAGCCCTGGCTTCATTCTCGACAGCGAGAAGGTTCCGTTTGATGCCAGCCTGTTCCAGCCGGGCGACCGTCTGCCGGGCCGTGCGCTCGTGGCCCTGCTACCGGTCGCCCGCGGGGCGGGATCGGAGTCCGGAAAACCCGAGGGAACGCTGCTGGCCGCCGACCCGCAGCAGGGTCTGCTGCTCCTCGAAGGCGGACG
>JAEUQZ010000630.1 GCA_016788965.1 Anaerolineae bacterium
GATGGGGGATCGAACGGAAAAAAATACCGTCCCCGAGAGGACGGTACTTTTGCAAAAAGAGCAAAGCCCAGAGCAGAGTGACCGCTAATGAATCAGATCATCGGATGGCGGTTCCCAATCGAGGTTCCAGGCCTGGCGCACCGACCAGGCACTCAAGGCCTCCGACCAATCCAGGACGTAATCCAACAATTCTCCGGTCATCATGACATCACTCGAAATCTGAGCCGCAGCCCGCAAGGAGGCCTCCACCAACTGCCGGACGCTACCTGTTTCCGCCTCGGCAGCGGCTAACTGCTGTTCTCCGATCAGGGTCATGATGTCGTTGAGGTCGAGTCGATGGTAGTCTTCCAGGGCATTCGCCGGGGCAAGGACGCTCAGATCGACACGATAGCCTTCTTTGAGGGTCTGGACGACTCGGTGACGCGCATCGAAGAGGGACTCGCGCAGCGTGATCAAGCGCTGCTGAAGGTCATCGGCTACCCCTTGAAGGAGTTCAAACTGAGGCGGGACCTGCACAATCTGTTCTTCAATGAAATCCATGAGGAGGTCGGGTTTACCCTCGGTCAGGCACAGTTCAAACAGTTCCATCGCTTCCGAGCGAAGGAACTGGTGTTCGCTGCTGACCGGCATTTCGGGCATTTCAGAGGCATTCAACATCAATCGCTGCTCTGTTCTGGCGGGCACAACCGCCGCAGGTATTCCCAGGTATAGATTCCGGTATGATGTCCATCGTCCCAGGTTGGCTGCAAGGCATAGTTGCCAACCAGATCGAGAGACTTCACATGATATGACCGCGACGGCTTCAGCACCAGAATATTGTCTGGATCGAATTCGCGCCCCATGAACTGATGCCCACCTCGACACTCGACACACGGGCAGGCTTCACGCAGCTCCGAGAGAGGATACTGGCAGACCACCTCATCACTCCAGGCGATCTCCAGGTAGCCTTCTGTCTTATTCAGTGTAACCGATTTTGGTCGAATGACCGTTGTCATTTCCACTCCATGCAGCGGGACGAAACTGACTGCGTTCGACAGCCTGCTCAATCCAGCGGTCTCGTCGGATTCGAGCCTCGGAGACGCGCACGGTTGTCAGCCGCGCAGCCAATGAAGCGGCATCCTGACGGGCAAGCTGCTCAAACGAAACTATGCCTATCGCGTTCAATGTCCGCGCATAAGCTGGCCCGATGCCCACGATCTCGGTCAGATCATCCTGAATCACAGATCGGCGTTCAGGCTTTTTCGGAGCAGGAGCCGGACTGTCGATCTGGTCTTCATCGCGCTGGCGCAGCCATAACCACGCCAACAGCAGTATCAAGAAACCGATGAGTACGCGGCGGAAAATACGCATACCCTGCCCTCCGCAAATCAGCATGGCTCAACTATACCATCTTGGCTACAGAGAGTACAGCACTTGCCGTGATGGGTGTATTCGGATTTCAGGGCATCTGTCCATGAAAGGGAACACCGACACCAAGAGATGAAAACAGATAGGGACAGTCGTCGCGGCGACGCCGAGGGATGAAATCCCCCGGCTAGGTGAAGACCACCCCCTACGGGGGTTCTGGCCGAGTGGCGCGGCATTTCCGGAAAATCCCGGACGGCCAGAAGGCCGTCCCTACCAA
>JAEUQZ010000631.1 GCA_016788965.1 Anaerolineae bacterium
GAACTGACACAAAATGACGCTCTTGCGCCTGTTTCGCCCCCACTATCTGGCACAGAATTGCCCTTCCGCAACTGCCGCAACTGCCGCAACTGCCGAAATTGCCGAAATTGCCGCAGTTTCCGCAAATCGTCCGTCCGGCATGGACGACATTTCGGACGTTTCGTCTTCTCTGGCTATCAGCTATTCTCAAGATTCTCACATTTCTCATCGCTGTCACGTTGTGCATTTCGTATGGCTAAAAGCTATAAGCTATCAGCTAATAGCTATTCGCATTTTTCTATCAACTATCAACTATCAACTATTAAATTTCCCCTCTGGCTCTAGCCTGTAAGCTAACGGGTGAACCAATGCAAAACCTCTGGTTTTCGCAGGGGAGGATTAGCGCGAAGCGCGTATGTCCTCCCGTCCACTATCAGGGGATTGATCAGGCGTAAGTTTGTGCAAACTAAACGATTAGAAATTGCCACTTTCAGCAATATCGACTTGCCTATTTAGAGGCACAACGCTATAGTTCCTCGTGAGAGACAGATGAGAGGCATTCATCGGTCTTGAACATGGATTGTGCTCTCCACCCCTGGCGGGCACATTTACCGTAATCGACTTTAGAAAGGATGCTCAGTCGTATGAAGTACACCAAGTTTGGGGTGCTGCTCCTGGCGATGTTGGTCGCCTTCGGCAGCTTCGGGTTCGCGCTGGCGCAGGATACGATGGAAGCCGTTGACCTGGTCATTTGGAGCCAGGACGGCGACAACAACAATGTATTCCTGGCCGAGCAGTTTGCAATCTGGGCGGAAGCCGTCGCTCCTGGTTCGACTCTGGAAATCGTCCAGAAGGAAACCGAATCGCTGCGTACCGAATACGAACAGGCCGCCCTGGCCGGTTCGGGTCTGCCCGACATGGTGCTGATCCCGAACGACGTCGCGGGTGTGTTCGCCGCCAAGGGCCTTGTGCAGCCGCTTGACGATCAGTTCGATGTATCAGTGTATGTCAACATCGGTGCGGCCCAAGTTGCTGGAGTGACCTACGGTGTTCCGGTCAACGCGGGCAATCATCTCATGTTGCTGTTCAACAAGCAGTTCGTTGAAACCGCTCCGGATACCTGGGTCGATCTCGTCGCCACGGCCAAGGCTGTGACCGAAGCCAACCCCGATGTCGCTGGTTTTGCCTACAACCTGAATGAACCGTTCTGGTTTGTTCCGTTTGTGTACGGCTTCGGCGGCACGGTCTATGATGCCGAAGGCAACATGCAGATCGATACCCAGGGCTGGATCGATGCTTACCAGTTCGTCCAGGACCTGAAGTTCACCGATCAGGTCGTTCCCCAGGAATGCGACTACGCTTGCGCTGACAGCCTCTTCAAGGAAGGCAGCGTTGCCATGATCCTGAACGGCGACTGGTCGCTGGCCGACTACCTTGATCCTGAGAAGTCTCCCGGCATCGGTGAAGGCAACCTCGGTATCGCTCCCTGGCCGGCCCTTGCCAACGGCGAACGTCCGAAGCCCCTTACGGCCGGTAAGTTCGTCTCCGTACCGGTGGGCGTCGAAGGCGCCAAGCTGGATGCGGTTGTTTCCTTCATGACCTGGCT
>JAEUQZ010000632.1 GCA_016788965.1 Anaerolineae bacterium
TTCCTTACCCCAAACCCTGCCCATCCTCACTCGGTCGGGCTTTTTTCGTTTCCTTTCAATCAGCCAAACTTCAGGGGACGCCATTCTTGGCGTCCGGGAACATAGGCTCTCCAAAAGTGAAATGCCGCGCTGGAAATCTGAAACCTTTAGGCGTTTGCACGTTTCAGGAAGTATGACTATGGTTATAATTGAGGTGATTTCCTATTTCAATCCAGCGAGAAGGAGCTTCCTCTTGTCAACGTGGATGGTGGTCGAAGACGAACCCGATATTTACGAAGTGCTGCTTGCCATGTTCGAGATGTGGGGTATCGATGGCGTCGCATTCGTGGACGGTGAGGAAGCCAGCGCCTGGATCGAAGAAGTGGGTGAAGGCCGCTTCAAGGGCGAACTACCGGAATTGGCCTTGCTGGATATCCGCCTGCCGGGACTCACCAGCGGGCCGGAGGTCGGAGCCAAGCTGCGGAAGTGCCCCCCATTGAGCCAATCGGCTATTGTGCTGTTCACCGCCTACCGGCTGACCCCGGAAGAAGAGAAGGTCTTCATCGCTCAAGCTGACGCGGACAAGCTCATGTACAAGCCGCTGCCCCGCCTGAACGAACTCAAGGTCATCCTGGAAGAAGTGATCGCTGCCCGCCGCGCCAAGGCATCCGTACAGAACCCGAAGCCCTGACCCGGCCCACGAGATCAACCTATGGACAATCAAGCTCCGATTCGCGCCCTCAATCGCCGTTCGATGCAGCTTCTTCAGTTGGGCTTCCCGGTGCTGGCCGTGGGCGTGCTGATGGCGATCATCGGGGCGCTGCTCCGCACCATCCGCCTCGTGCCGCGCGGGGATCGGCTGGACGGACTCTACGAACTGGTGTGCGTGGCGCTCATTATTCTTGGCCTTATTCTGCTGGTTATTGGCGGCGCGGTCGTCATCCGGGCGATCACCCGGCGGCGCAGCAACGAACTGGCCTCGCTGACCGGGGACTTCTTGCAGCGCACCGGGCAGTTCGATGAGCAGTTCACCTTCATCAGCAACATCAACCGGGGCGGGCTGGGCTATATCGATGCCGTGCTGGTCGGCCCGCCGGGGGCGCTGGTGTTCCGCATCGTGGATGCCCAGGGGGTCTTCGTGAACGAAGCCTCCAACTGGATGCTTCAGAAATCCGGTGGGCAGCTTCGCCTATGGCGTACCAACCCCACCAAACAGGTCATCGACGACATCGACCACCTGCGCCAGTACCTCGTCAAACACAAACTGCGCGATGTGCCGGTCTACGGCATCATCGTTTTCACCTCCAGCCAGCAGACGACCCACATCACTGAAACGGCCGCGACTGTCCCGGTCAGCCACCTGGAAACGCTGCCACAGAATCTTCACCGGGAATACCTGAAGGCGCCGCAGCGCATCCCGCCAGCAGCCACGCAAGCCGTCAAACGCCTGCTGCTGAACTGACGCGCCATGCCGACGACAGTGCTTCTGGGGCCGGTAGGCTGCGGCAAAACACGCGAACTGCTTTCGATCCTCAAACAGACCGCGCGGGAACATCCTCTCGCGCCCATCTGGGTACTGCTGC
>JAEUQZ010000633.1 GCA_016788965.1 Anaerolineae bacterium
CGAACAGCAGCACCAGGTTCACCAGACTGGCCGCCGTGCGGCTGTAGCTCATCACGCGGAAGGCGCTGCCGCCCGGCTGCATCAGCGACGAAAGCGCCAGCGCGATGGCGGCGAACGCAACCGTGAAGACCAGGAACCAGCGGTTCCGCATGGCATCACGAAGTTCTTTGCGGGTGATCGCCTGGATATTGGCGAGATCAATCATGGTAGTCTTCCTTCACCACAATCTCACCGTCGATCAGGTCGAAATCTTCGACGGGAATGTGGGCCTGCTCCAACGAGCGCAGTGGGGCGATCTTGCCGCCCGCGTCCATATCGACCTGCACATAGACGCTGCGCCCATTGGGCATGAACGAGAAGCCCTGCTGTTTGAGGACGCTCATCGTGTCCTCTTTGTGCTGGGCATCCACCCAGATCCGCAGCCAGTGGCGCAGTCCAAGGCGGTGAGCCAGTTCGTTTGGTGGGCATTCCAGCAGCAGGCTGCCGTGCGCCAGCACCAGCACCCGGCTGGCAAGGGCGACGACCTCATCCAATCGGTGCGACGAGAAGACAACGGTCTTGCCGGACTGGTTGAGGGTCTGCACGGTATGGAGGAAATCGCGCTGGGCCTGCACATCCAGGTTGGCCGTAGGTTCGTCCAGCACCAGCACGGGCGGATCAGCCAGCAGCGCTACGCCCAGGGCCAATCGCTGCTTCATCCCACCGGAGAGCATGTTGACGCGCTTGTGCTGGTGCGCCTCCAACTGGATCTGCATCAGCACCGCCTCGACCCGCTGCGGATCGGTCTTCTTGAGCCGGGCGTAGAAGCTCAGTGTCTCCAGCACGGTCATGTCGTAGAAGGCGGCTTCCTGCGGCACGTAGCCGATGGCTGCCCGCGCCGCTTTGGCCTGCCGGGCGACATCGATGCCGTTGACGGTCAGTTGGCCTTCAAAGCCCTGAAGACCGAGCAGGCAGCGCAGCGTCGTGGTTTTGCCAGCGCCGTTCGCGCCCCAGAAGGCCACCGCTTCGCCCGCTTCGATGGTGAAGGAGACCTCTTGCAGAGCGATGGTCTTGCCGTAACGTTTGGTCAGGTTCTTAGCGACAATCATGATGGTCTCTCTAGACAGATGGGCTGGCTTCGACAGCTTCCAACGGTTGGGATGAGCGACCGCGCGGGCGGCTTCCCCGCAGCGTGAACAGGCACAGCGCCGCGCCGGTTCCGGTCAGCGCCAGCGCCGCGGCCAGGAAAATCGCCGGACGGAGAAACGTCATTATTTGATCGGCGAGTAATCGACCGCGTCCATGTACACGGCATCGACATGGTCGACGATCTTGCCGTTCTTCTCGGCGCGCTCGACCAGCGGCTTGAGGGTGTCCAGCGTGGGCTGCACGGCAGCCGGCGCGATGGCCAGTTCGCCTTCGCCGGTGCGCAGGTTGTTGACCACGCCGCTGAGCGTGCCGACCGATTCGCGCAGCTCGGCGAACGCAGCCGGGTTGCCCACGAGCGCCGCGGACACGGACTTGGCCATCCGCTGCGAGTGCATCAGCGCCTGACCGGCGGCACGCACCTGCGCGGCGCTG
>JAEUQZ010000634.1 GCA_016788965.1 Anaerolineae bacterium
GCACTGACCTGTTCTTTTCGCAGCCCGGTCAGCACAATACGGGCAACCGCTTTCTTTCCCCGGTTGGGTTGAACGGCATAGGATTTGCCGATCTCATAGAGGGTGCGTTTGCCCTCTTTGAGAACCCGTCGTTGATCCGCGTCAAACGTTTCGCCGGGTTTCACGAGGCGGCGTGTCTGCCACTTTTCGCCACAGATGACTTTATCGAGCGTATGCGCGAAGATCATCGTCGATCTCTTCCGCTGCAATGTCATTTCATAATGCGATTGTAGGGAATCGAGTCGCTCGACGCAACTCGATTCCCCAAGCTCGCGGCCTGTTATGTCGTTACAGGAGTCAGGACGACCATTGGAATCTCACGGGTGGTCTGTGTCTGGTAGTAGCTGAAGGTCGGTGCTTCAGTCACCATCTGGGTATAGAGCCGCTGCCGGTCATCGCCCTGGGCGGTTTCTGCCCTGGCCTGGAAGACGCGCTCCTTCACCTGAAGTTCCACCACCGGATTGTTCTGAAGATTCAGGTACCACGCCGGGTGGTAATTCATTCCCGCGTTCGCTGCCATGATGACATAGCGTTCCCCATCGCGGACGTAACCGAGCGGTAACGTTCGCCGCTTCCCCGTCTTGCGGCCCGTGGTGGTCAAAAGCAGGACTTTGAAGTCGCGCATCGAGCCACCGAAGCGTCCCCGCGACGCGCGATATATCCAGACGTGAAAGCCCATGAAAGCTTTCCAGAGCAATTTGAGTATCGGGTTCATCGTTGCCTATCCCTTCAATCATCACTAAGCCGGCTAACAAAAAAGGCAAAAAAGCTACTCCGGGTTGATATTTCGGTTCACCTGCATCAGCAGGCGGCGCAGGAGAATCCGCTCTTCGGTCGTCAGATTGGCAAAGCTCTCAGCCTCGACCTGCCGCCAGACGGCTTCCACCGATTCGCGCATGGCACGACCTTCGGGCCGCAGATAAACCCGCGACACGCGGCCGTCCTCCGTGTCTGGTCGGCGCTCGATGAGACCCACCTGCGACATCCGGTCAATCGACTTGGTGAGCGTGGCGGGCTGGATGCACATCAGATCGGCCAGTTCCGATTGAGTACGGCCATCCTGCTCCCAGAGGTGCATGAGCAGGATTTCCTGCCCGGTGTACAACCCCAACTCGGAGAGCAGTTCCTGCGCCCGATTGCGGTGGCCGCGGCAAATCTGAGTCATCAGGTAGCCTAGAGTCTCATAGATGCTGTGATCGGACACATGCCCTCACTTTACTTTGCCGACTAAATATAAATCCTAGTGGCAAGTGTGTGATCTGTCAAGATGGTTCCACATCCAGGTCGGTGGAAATGGTGAAACCCCGACGATCCTCGCCCGCTTCCCGCATCCCCGCTCAGGGTTCCCAACTTGGACCGGGGCGCTGTGCAAGCATTCATGAGACACCAAAGAGTGACAATAATGTCACCCTTTCCACCCCATTTTGTGCTACTCTGTGAATATGGACAGTCATGAGGCGGCCTTTTTGATGCGCTTCGCTCAATCAGAGTCTTCTGTCCCTTCAGTGGACAT
>JAEUQZ010000635.1 GCA_016788965.1 Anaerolineae bacterium
GCCATACCAACCGCCCCGCAATCCGCTCCTCACCACACCCCGGGAATCAGGCGGCTGCGAACCCGCCGCGCGTAGTCCGCATAGCCAGTCAGCCCATCCTGGAGCATCCGGTCTTCCAGCGCCGTCCGCAGGATCAGCGCCGCTCCTGTCAGCGCGGCAGGGATCAATGCCCAGAGTGTCCCCAGCATGAAGGGTAACGCCAGATAGGACACCAGCCCGCCCGCATAACCGGGATGCCGCACAAAGCGGTACGGGCCGCTCTCGATGACGGTGTGGTTGCGCTCGGTCTGGATGCGCGCCATCGCCGAGAAGAAGCGGTTGCTCAGGAATGCCCAGGACGCCAGCAGGTATCCCGCCGCCACCAGCAGCGCCGCCGCCCACTGCACGCCCGTCGAAACAGCAGGCGACCACCCGTTGCGATGATCCAACCCGGCGATCAGGACGCTCACGAACATGCCCAGCAGCGCCACAACCGGCATCAGCCAGCGATCCCAGGTGGGTATGTCTTTGGCGGACATCGACTGAGCGCGTTCATGCAGCATGTCCGGCGCAGACAGCACCGCGATCAGCCGCGTGCCGATGCTCGCGGCCAGATAGATTCCGGTATATACCCAGGCCATCATCCAGTCGGTTGTCCCGGCTGCCAGGAACAGAACCAGTGGACCAAGTACGAGGAAAACGACAAAGCCAACCACCGTGCGAACCGGCAGTCTGCCACGCGGCTCAGGTGAGGTCTCGGTCTGATGCGAACGTGATAGGTTCATTTCACGATCCTCCACCGTTCAGATGGACTGCGCCGGGAGGTTGGTGATGGGAAGAAAGCGGGGACGGCTCCGATCAGCGCAGCCGCATGAGGTCACACAACACAATACAATTCGATGAAACCGAAGCCAACGCTGATGATCACCTCCATCACTGACCGCAAGCGTAACGCAGTGATGGGTCACGCTTGCGGCGCGGACGAAAGCAGTTCCCCCAGCTTCGGAAACTCGATGTGGGCATGTTCATCCATCGCTTTGGCGAAGGTCTCCGAGAAGTACAGCCGCAGCAGGACATCCAGGATTCTGCCAATGCCACCAAAACCGGCTCGGATGGTATGGGTGATGGCAACGCCTCGGCTGTCATCCTCCAGTTCCAGATGCAGACTGACTGGTAGCCGAATGATTTTCTGGAGCTGCCAGGTGATTTTCTTGCCCGGTTCCGCCTCGGTGACGATACCCGTCATCCGTATCCGGCGCTTTCCCACATACTCGTCCATATAGACCACATTGCCGACATGTCGGGGAGACTGACGCAGGTTGTGGTGCGCCAGATGCGTGCCCGGCCACCACTTTTGATAGGCGCTGTCGTTAGGATTGATGAGGAAGTTGAATATCGGCATCCCGCCGATCCGTTCGACATGGATTCTGGACTGAATGGTAATCATATTCCACACCTTCTGGGCATGAGATCACAAATACCTCATGATTCAAGTATAATCCTGCTCGCGCCGCGTGGAGCAGCGCCATTCCCCCTAAACAATGGGGTTCTATCCGCTGCGGATATT
>JAEUQZ010000636.1 GCA_016788965.1 Anaerolineae bacterium
GGATCGGAGAGTGTGCTGCTGCTGGCGTCGCGGGCTGCGCTGGACTCGCCCTACGTGGCGCGCGAGTGGCAGACTGCCCTTCAGCAGCACAGGCCCGTCATCGTGGCAGTCCTTGAACCGGTGCGGCTGCCGCGTGAACTGCGCGGGATGCCCGTGGTCGATCTGCGCGGCGAGTTCGAGTCCGGCGCCGCCCAGTTGGAAGCTGCGCTGAACAATCCCGCCGCACCAATCCGGCGGCCGATGCTCTGGCTGGCGAAGCTGCCGCCCGGTGTCGCCCGCATGACCCGCGCCCTGATCGCGCGGGATGTGCAGCGAGTCCTGGCGGCGCTGTTGATGGCGATCATCTGGGCGGCCCTGCTCGTCCACAGTTCGCTGATCCGAACGATCTTCACGGTTGGCAGCGCGGCGCTGAACGAGCGACTCAACCCGACCAGTCCATTTCCCTGGTTGGAAGGGGCGCTGGCGGTAGTGTTGATCGGCAATCTGGGCTTCAGCCTGACGCGGCTGCAAACTTTCCTGTTTCTGCGCCGTGCGTTCGACTATGCCGCGCTGAGCGCCCGGCCGCGCTTCCGCCCATTTTGGCTGACGGTGCTTCCGGCGCTGTTCGTGGTGGAATGGGTGGAGCCGCTCCGCCGCCTGCTGGATGGCTTCGGTGTGACGCTGGCCGAGCCGATCCCCTTCGATCTGCTGGGATTCATCGCGGTCGGGGTTGCGGCCGTCTGGGCGATGAATCCGTTGCACCGCTGGCTGCCCCCACACCACCCTGACCCCGATATCGTCCGCTGGTCGCCCATTGGCAGCGTGACCGCGGTCTGGCGCAGCACGGTCAACAACGCCATACTCAGCGGCCGCGTCATGGATCAGACCGAGGTTTCGGCAGCGCGGGCGGCTCAGGGTGGGCTGCGGATGCAGGTCATCGCCGCGCCCGCCGATCAGGACAAAGCCAAAGCGATCCAAGCGGCAGTAGAGTGGATGGGCGGGGAGGTCGTTTCGACTGCCGACTCGGCCAACTATGACCTGCTGATCCTCAGCCACCTGACGCCCCACAGCCTGATCCAGACCGCGATCCAGACCGGGAAGCCGCTGTTGGGCGTACTGGTTTCGCGCTGCAACCTGCCCGACGAGCTGCGCCGCTTGCAGCTTGTGGATTTCTCCCGTAAGGACAGCAACGCGCTGTTCGCGGCGCTGGGTTTGCTCACCGCCCGCAGCGATCAGGAGCGGATGGGGATGCAGGCATACCGCGACCCGGTGAACCTGTCGCAGGTGCGGTCGTCGGCCAGCGTGGAAATGGCCGGGCTGCTGCTGCTGGTCATGGCGCTGGGCTGTCTGGTCGCGCTGCTGGCCGTGATCGTCCTCGCGCCAGCCAACGCGCTCCTGTACGGAGCGGCCCTGTTCGCGGCCGGGAGTTTGCTCACGGCGGTTTACTTCAACGCGGCGCGGGGACGGGCGCTCCTGCCGCGCCCGCTGCTGACGGTGCTGGTGGCCGTGCCCATCGGCATCGGGATCGTCCTGGGGTGGGCGGACTCGGTGAGCG
>JAEUQZ010000637.1 GCA_016788965.1 Anaerolineae bacterium
GGTGGTACACCGGAGATGCAGGTCGCTGCCGCCCGGCAGATTATGGGGTCTGGTTCCCGCCCTCCAATGGTTGTGGGCGTTCCATCTTTCAGCAAACCGCCTCCGCGCGATGCAGGCAGCGTGGAATCGCTCCGCGCCGAGGCACTGGCGCTGTTGGACGCGGGATGCGCTGGCGTGGCGTTCCCGATGCCGGGCAGTAAGCAGGGCTGGATGGCGGACACGACGGCGGCGCTGATCGACGCGGTACATGGTCGCGGCGGGTTGGCGTGGTTGTTCGTCACCGGATCGGTGGAAGGCGCGCCGCAGCCCGTTCTACAGCAGTTGGCTGTGCTGGGTAAGCAGTTGGGGGCGGACGCCTTCCGGCTGGATGAAGCCGGTTTATCGGGGATGCCGCCGCCGGAGAACATCCTGGCGTTTTCGCTGGCGCTGCGCGGCGCTCGGCACACCTACCGGCGTATGGCAGCCTCAAGGTTCAGATAGCGCGAAGCTGCTAGACATGAGGCTGTTGATCCGGCCCACAGCAGGTTTGCAGGTGAAGTGCAGTGTTGATGGCCTGCTGCTTTGTAAAAAGCCTGGCGGACGATGCATCGTCCGCCAGAGTGTTCGCAAAAAGATCGGATAGATCGGCCGCGAAGGCGCTGCCCGCGGAAACTGGCTCGACCACAGGCACATCTCCCGGCATTTTCTCAATCATCATCCGCCTGCTTGCAGCGAGCGAACATAGGCGATGACCGCGCTGATGTCGGCGTCGGTCATGGCTGGGTTGCCCCCCTTGGGCGGCATATCGATGCCCGTCGTATTCAGCGGATCCCAGATCGGACGGCCGGTCTTGATGAAGTTCATCAAGTCGTCGTCGCTCAACCCGGCGATGAACTCGCTCGTCACCAGGTCTTTGCCCAGGTTGGGCAGCCCGCGGGCATCCGGCCCGTGACAGGCCGAACACAGCGCGAAGAGCTGCTGCCCCTGCGCCACCAGCGCCGGATCGTAGGCCGCTCCGCCCGCGCCGACCGGCCCGGCATTCGCCGCCGTTTGTGGGGCTGGCGTCGCCGTCGGTATCGCCGTGGGCACAGGCGTGCTGGTGGGCAGCATTGTGGCAGTCGGCGGCTCTGAAGTCGCGGTCGGAAGAGCCTGCGCGATCTCGACCTGGCCGTCCCCGGACGACGGCGTGACTCCGAATGACAGGCGCGGCAGGATCAATGCGGCGACGATGATGAAGCTGGCAATCAGGACAGAAGTGACCATATTGGGGTTGGTCGCGTTGGCTTGTGCAGTGGGTTGGTGATGGGACATGCTGATCTCCTACGAGAAGCGCTTGGAATGGGCTGTCGAACGGATGGAGTGGGATAAGGTCGGAAGGCAGTCGGATTAGGGCATGACCACCGCCTGATCGAGCGCGCTGCCATCCGGGTCGACCAGAGCCGGCTCGATGCGCTCGCCGCTGACTGCCGTCAGCCAGTCGCAAGTGGCCGGACGGTAGTGGCCGTCAGCGGCGCGTCGACACAG
>JAEUQZ010000638.1 GCA_016788965.1 Anaerolineae bacterium
ACCGGTCGCCCGGCTCGATAGGGATCACATCGTCCTTGACCAACGCATGAATCGGCACAGCCGTGAGCTGTCCGTCGCGGTAGACGGGGATGTCTTTGGCGGCCAGCGCCGCCAGTTGGTCGAGCTTGCGCTTGGCCGCGATTTCCTGGAACGTCCCCAGAATCGAGTTGCTCACCACGCTGAACCCGGCGAAGACCGCTGTAGACCAATCCTGAAGGGCGACCACCACCACCATCAGCGCGAAGAAGACCAGGTTGAACAGGTTGAAGACGTTATCGCGGATGATCTGCCAGTAGCTGCGTCCGACACGCGCTTTGAAGGCATTGGTTTCGCCGCGCCGGATGCGCTCGGCAACTTCGGCCTGGGTGAGGCCGGTCGGGACTGGGGAGGATGAGGCCACGCGGGATGCTCCTGAAGGCTGGACAACCGTCCTCAGTGTAACACACGCGGCAGGGCTGCGCCGCGTGCCCCGCCGCGATTTGCCTCTGACCATCTGCGGGGGCATAATTCCCGCTTCCATCCGCCAGGAGGACTCCTCATGACTCCCCAGCGCATCATCCGCGGCTATTACATCATCGCTGGGACGTTCACACTGTCGGCATCGCTGATCTGGGGCGTGAATACCCTGTTTCTGCTCGGCGCGGGATTGAATATCGCCGAGGTCTTCATCGCCAATGCCTTCTACACCCTCGGCATGATGCTCTTTGAAATCCCCACCGGTGTGATCGCCGATACACTGGGGCGGCGGGCATCCTTCCTGCTCAGCGCCAGCGTCCTGATGCTGGCGACGCTCGGCTACGTCGCCGGTTCGCTCCTCGGCGCCGGATTGGCCTGGTTCATCGTCTTCTCGGTGCTGATCGGACTCGGCTTCACCTTCTACTCCGGCGCGGTTGAAGCCTGGCTCGTCGATGCCCTGAAAGCAGTAGGCTACACTGATCCGCTCGACCGCGTGTTCGCCCGCGCCTCGCAGCTCACCAGCGCCGCCATGCTTATCGGCTCGGTCGGCGGGGGCATCATCGGCACATTCAATCTGGCCGTGCCCTATGTGGTGCGGGCCGTGCTGCTGGGGATCGCCTTCGTGGTCGCCTTCCGCACCATGCATGACATCGGTTATCAGCCCCGGCCGCTGGCGCTGCGCCGCATCCCGGAGGAACTGGCCCGGCTGACGCGCAGCAGCATTCAGTTTGGCTGGCGGGAGCCGCGTCTGCGTCTGCTGATGGCGATGGCTTTCATTCAAATGGGCTTCATGCTGTGGGCCTTCTATGCCTGGCAGCCCTATTTCCTGGCGCTGTACGGCGATCCCAACGCGGTCTGGATCGCGGGCATCGTCACCGCGCTGCTTTCGGTCGCCACTATCGCCGGCGGCATGGTCGCGGATCGCTACGCCCGCCGTCCCAACCGCCGGACAACGCTGATCGTCGGCGCGGTGGCCGTCTTCGCCCTGGCGATGATCGGCATCGGACTCACCTCGGTTTTCGTCGTGGCCGT
>JAEUQZ010000639.1 GCA_016788965.1 Anaerolineae bacterium
CAATTGCCGAAATTGCCGCCATTTCCGCAACAACGTCCGTCCGACACTGACGACACTGACGACATTTCCGACAATTGGCTTTCTCTGGCTATCAGCTTCACCGACATTTCCGACAACGCACAGGCTTCCTTGTACGGCTATTTCTAATAGCAATCCGCTTTTTCTATAAACTATATACTATTCCCTACAAGCGATAAGCGACCCGCTTCTTTCGCAACCCGGCGCCCCATTCCCGCGTAGAATAGGGTGGACGGTGGTTCCGCACCGTCCAGTCCGTTCGTCGATTCAAGAGGAGGCTGCTTTGAAAAAGCTGATTCTGGTGTTGATCGTGGCAGTGCTGGCGCTCAGCGCCGTGGTGACGCCCGCGCTGGCCGTCCCCACTGCCGAATTGAACGCCCTGGCCGAATACTACCCTGCCGACACCGTGTTCTTCGCCAGTGGGCGCATCGATGATGGCTATGTCGAAACCCTTGATGGCTTGATCCAGCGCATCACCTCCGCCATCCCGGATTCGGGCGTCGCGCCCTCCATTGCTGACGGCCTGAACGAGTTCGTCTCACAGGTCCTCGGCCAGGGTGATTTCCAGTCGGATGTCCGGCCCTGGTTGGGGCAGGTTGCCAGCGTGGGCATTCTCTCGCTGGATCGGCTCTTTGGCCGCGGCCCACGAGCCGATGGAACCCCCTCACTGCTGATCGCCGTCGAGGTCACCGACCGGACTGGCGCGGAAGACTTCTTCAAGGCAGGCTTTGAGCATAACAGCGTCGAGTTGGATACCCGTACTGAGGGTGGCTATACCATCCTGAAGCCCGATACTGCGGACAATGCCTACATCGCCATCGGCGATTCGGTGGTGTTCGTCGCCACCGAGTACGAAATCCTGCCGCTGGAAGCTCCCGCCGAGTCGCTAACCGCCAACTCCGCCTTCGCCGATACCATCAGTCTGCTCCCGGCTGGCGACTACAACATCTCGTTGTTCGCCAACCTGGGCGACACGCTCGGCCAGATGATGGAGATGCAGGGTATGGGCGAAATGCCCGGCATGGGCGCGCTGCTGCCCATCCTGGAGAACTATCCGCCCTTCGCCGTCGGCCTGACCATCCTGGATGCCCGTTCGCTGACCATCGATATGGTCATGCCCTACGGCGCGATGATGGCGCAGATGGCCGAGATGGGCTACTCGACCGATATGCCGCGCCCGGTCAACCCGGCCTTCGCGGATCGTATCCCCGCCGGGATGCCCCTGGTGATCCACGGCACAGGTCTGGCGACGCAGTACCGCAACCAGATCGCCAACTTCAAGCTCCAGGCTGAAGCCATGAACGAACCCGATCTGGAAGCCTTCAGCATGAGCATGGAACAAATCCAGCAGGTCGAAGAACAGATCACCTTCTTCGTCCAGGGCTTGACCGGCCTGGACTTCGAGGATGAAGTCCTCCCCGC
>JAEUQZ010000063.1 GCA_016788965.1 Anaerolineae bacterium
CTGGGAGAAGGGGAGCCAAGTCCCTCTCCCAGGCGTACTCGCCGTTCGGGAGAGGGATTTAGGGTGAGGGCAAGTTAGGATGTGCTGACTTTGCAAAGGCCCTGAGCTGTCAAGCAGTTTGCTTGCGTGGTTTTCCATTTGGCTTGACAAAACTTCTCGTTTGCGGTTAACTCCACCCAACATCGTGTGAAACGTTACATTTTCCTGTGAATTATTGGTTATGTCCCGAAATGTTACCCTGAAAGATGTTGCCGCGTATGCCGGTGTATCCGTCACCACCGTGTCGAATGTGGTGCGTAACTGGCCGTATGTCTCGCCGGCGATGCGCGATCATGTCCAGAGGGCAATTGATGCGCTGGGCTACTCTCCACATCTGGTCGCGCAGGGACTTCGCACCGGGCAGACTCAGGCATTGGCTTTTATCGTCCCGGATTTGTCTAACCCCTACTTCGCCGAAATTGTCTCGGCTGCTGAGGATGCAGCCCAGACCTACGGGTATATTCTCCTGGTTTTCAACAGCCATGAAGATGCTGACCGTGAAGCGGCCTGCATCCAGCGGGCGACGAGCCGCTCTGCCGACGGGCTGCTCATCACCCATTCGCTGCAAACCCGTTGGTCAGAGGCGTTATCGAACAATGTGGATATCCCGATTGTTGCAGTGGATCGCATCCCAGAACACGACCAACATCCCGTGTGCGCGGTTGACAATTTTCGAGCAGGGCAGCTTGCAACCAGCCATCTGTTGGAGCTAGGACACCGACGCATCGCTCACATTGCGGGGCCAAAGCGAATCCGAACCGCGCAAGACCGTTCCAATGGTTACTTACAGATTGTTGACGAGCAGGGTATGGAGTATCGCCGAATCGTCTACTCCGATGACACTTGGGGGCCGGGTGCAGGCTATCACTGTATGATGGAACTGTTGAACGATGGCAATCGCCCTACGGCAGTTTTTACCAGCAACGACCGGATGGCAATCGGCGCTCTGCATGCCCTCTATGATCGCGGTCTGCGAGTCCCGGATGACATCTCTATCGTTGGGCTGGATGATATCGAGGTGAGCGCCCATCTGACCCCGCCGCTGACGACCATGCGCCAACCGCTGGATCGACTCGCGGGTGCGGCTGTGGAGATGCTGCTTCGCCTCATTCGCGGAGAGACACTGGGTCAGCGCATCGTCCTGTTGGAACCCGAACTCGTCGTCCGCCAGTCTACCGCGCCAATTCCCTGAGAGAGGCCAGGAATGCGTATGCCTCTTCAAAACCGAACAATTCCGACCATAAGGAGGTGTTGGAGGGCAAGAAACGTGATCTGATCAGGTGGTAGTCCATGCGAGAAAGAATACTGAATTCAGGAGGATAGAAGCATGTCTCAGAACCTTAGCCGTCGTTCATTCCTCAAGGGCAGTCTGTTCGCGGGTTCGGGCCTCGTGGCGGCGAATCTGTTCTCGTTCATGCAGTTCCGCCAGGCTCGCGCACAGGAAGGAAAGACGCTGCGTGCCGCGATGTCCAGCGCCGGCCTCGCCGGAACCTGGAACGCGCAGGGGCAGGAAGCGGCCCTCCGTTGGGGTGAACTGCTCGGCGTCGAGATCGTCTGGTTCGATGGTGAATTCGACCCGGCCATTCAGCGCAGCAAAATTGATCAGATGGCGACTGAAAGCTGGGACTTTGTGGCAATGCAGCCCGGTGCGATTGGCACGTTAGTCGATCCGGTTCAGGCTATGATCGATGCCGGCATCCCGGTCGTCGATATGGACACGCTGATTGCGCCGCTGGATCAACTCCAGTCGATGGGTGTGCTGACCTTCATCGCCCCGAACAATGTGTTCATGTCGGAGTCGGTTTGCGAGAAGCTGGTCGAGAAGATGGGCGGCGCGGGCAAGATCGCTCACATCGGCGGCGCTCCCGGCCATACCGGAGCGCAGGCGCGTGGGCAGGGCTTCCTCAACGTCGTGGGCCGTTATGCGGACATCGAAGTTGTGGACGATCAGCCGGCTGACTGGGATGTCGCCAAGGCCGCTGGGTTGGCCGAAGCCGTCCTCAACCGTCACCCTGACCTGAAGGCCATCTTCGCCGATAACGATGATATGGCGCTGGCGGCTCGTCAGGCGGTCGAGAATGCCGGCCTGGGCGATCAGGTCTTTGTCGGCGGCGTCGATGCGATGTCCCCGGCGATTGCCGCGGTGCGTGACGGTAAGCTGGTTGCCACTGCGCGTAACTCGGCGACCCGTATCCACGGCTGGGCGGTCATCGCGGGCGCGTATGCCGCGACGGTTGGTCTGGAGCAGGCGCGGCAGGATATCCCGTTCTTCGTGCTGGCGGATGGCCCGGCCATCACCAACGAGATCGACAGCAATCCGGCGCTGGCCGCGGAACCGTGGAAGCTCAATAACTATGGCTTGAGCGTCGCTGATGGCTTGATCTGGGCGCAGGATCAACTGGTGTTCTAGTCCCGCGCATTCTGAATCGCTATGATTTGACATGCTATCCCCTCCTCACGCCGAGCGTCGAGGAGGGGATGAGCCTGACAACCTGACGGATAGGACTGACCGATGCCTACCATCCTGCAACTGGATCGGATTTCCAAACGTTTCGACAACATCCAGGCATTGGATAATGTCTCTTTCGACCTGCGCGAAGGCGAAACGCACGCCCTGGTCGGTGAGAATGGCGCAGGTAAATCGACCCTGATGCGGATTCTGGCGGGTATCTACACCGACTATGAGGGTCAATTTCTGCTGAATGGACAGCCTGTCCATCTCCATTCACCCAGGGATGCGCTCAGCCGAGGCATTGGCATGATCCACCAGGAACTCAGCGTCATGCCGGAATTGACTGTAGCCGAGAACCTGTTCCTGGGGAGGCAGTTGACCAATGGCGCGGGGCTAGTGGATTGGACGAAAATGAACCGGGTGGCCGCTGAGGAACTCCACAAACTGGGGTTCGAGCATATCGATGTGCGCGCGCCGCTCGGCAACTATTCCCTGGGCACACAGCAGGTGGTCGAAGTGCTGCGAGCCATCCTCTCTGGCGCGCGTGTCCTGATTATGGACGAGCCGACTTCAGCACTTTCTCCGCCTGAGATTGAACGGTTGATCCAATTGATCGATATGCTCCGCCAGAGCAACCGGAGCATCATCTACATCTCGCACTTCCTGGAAGAAGTCATGCGTGTTGCCGACCGCATCACCGTGCTGCGGGATGGGCAGCGCGTGGATACGGTCGAAAAGAGCAGCACGACCATGAATCAGGTCATTTCGATGATCCTGGGACGTGAGGTGAACGCCCAACTCCCGTCGGCGGTCGCGCGGAATGCGGCGCAGACCCTGCTGTCTGTTTCCGGCCTGACGGCCGATGTATTCACCGATGTGAACCTCACGGTGGAGCAGGGCGAGGTCGTTGGGCTATACGGAGCGATTGGGGCAGGGCACTTCGATCTGGCGCGGGCGTTGTTCGGGCTGTACCGCTATGATCATGGCACAGTGCGGGTTGGGGATCAAACCTTTCCGCACAATTTCTCGGCGGGGTATGCCATCCGGCATGGGTTGGCTTTTGCGACGGAATCGCGCCGCCAGAGCCTTTTCATGGAGCAGCCGATTTTCCGCAATGTGATGATGCCTCATCTGCACCGCCTGGGTCGTTTTTTTGCACCGGCACGTCGCGCCGAGTTAGAACTGGCAGCGCCACAAATCACGCTGACGGGTGTTCATCCCGCCGATCCTCTGAACCCGGTTGGGCAGTTGAGCGGTGGCAACCAACAGAAGGTCGCCATTGCGCGATGGCTGCCATTCCCGCCGAAAGTATTCGTGGTCTCGGAACCAACACGGGGTATGGATGTGGGCGCGAAGAACGAAGTGCTATCGATCCTGAGAAAATTCCGCAACGAAGGCTATGGAGTCCTGGTCGTATCCAGCGAGCCGGAAACGGTGCTGTCTGTCTCTGACCGTATTATGGTGATGTCCCGCGGGCGGGTCGTCGCCGAACTGCCCAACCACAACCTGGATAAAGATGTATTGATGAGGTTGCTATGACGACGACATCCCCACAAGCGACTGCCGATACAAAACGCGCCTTCGGACGACTCCCGCGCTGGGTGGCGACTCTGGCTCCGGTCTGGACACTGGTGGCTTTGTTCATCTTGTTCGGGTTGGCCTCGCCATCGTTCCTGCGGCCTCTGAACATCAACAACATCCTGGTGCAGATTTCGACGCTCGCCATCTTCGGAACCGGCATGACCTTCGTGCTGCTGACGGGCGAGATCGATCTGGGCATCTCCTCGACAGCGGCTATTTCCGGGATGGTGGCTGCGTCGCTGTTCGCCAATCAAGGTCAACAGGAGCCGATTCCGCTGGTGGCCGGGCTGCTGGCTGGAACAGGGTTGGGACTGCTGGGTGGATTGATTACGACGCGGTTCCGCATTCCGACGTTCATGGCGACCCTGGCGATTTCCTTCATCGGTTCGGGGCTGACCACGTTCGTCAGCAAAGGGCGGACAATCACCACGCTGCCGGATTATGCGCGTTTTCTGGGGAGCGGTCGCATTTTCACCGATGCGGAGGGACGGGGGGGATTTCCGTTCATCGTCATCGTCGCGGCCTTTTGCCTCCTGATCGCTTATCTGGTGCTGAATTACACCCGCTTTGGGCGCTATGTCTATATGACGGGTGCGAGCAAGTCTGCCGCGCGGTTGGCTGGTATCAACACCAATGTCATCCTGATCGCGGTACTGACGATCAGCGGGTTCACCGCAGGGCTGGCCGGTGTAGTCGGCATGGGACGGCTCGGCAGCGCCCAACCTGACCCTGTACCGAGCTACCTGCTGGATACGATCAGCGCGGTGGTACTCGGCGGAACGGCGCTGACGGGCGGGCGAGGGGGTATCCCACAAACGCTGATCGGTCTGCTGATCTATGGCACACTCCGTAATGGGCTGGACAACATCCCGACGATTGATATTTACCTGAAGGAATTCATCACGGGCGTGGTGCTGATCGCGGCCCTGGTCGTCAACGTGGTATTCGCGGGACGCAGCCCGCGCGACCGCACGGCGGCGTAACCGGTACGGTCTCGACACTCGATCCTATACCTATCACTCTAAGAGAGCCGATCATGTTTGGTGACATTTCGCCCCGGTATCATCCCCTCACTCCAGAAACGGTTCCGGCCTATATTCGGACGCGCAAGGAACTGGAAGCTGTGTTCCGACCGGAAGATGCTTTGGAGGCGGTCGAGGTTGGAGATGGCAACCTGAATCTGGTCTTCAAGGTGTGGGCGAAGGCCGATCCACGCCGCACGGTCGTCCTCAAGCAGGCACTGCCCTATGTGCGCCTGGTTGGGGATAGCTGGCCGCTGCCGACGGATCGCGCCCGCATTGAAGCACAGGCGCTGGAAATCCACGGACGACTGGTTCCGCAGCATACGCCCAGGGTGTATTTCTATGACGCGGACATGTACCTGGTGTGTATGCAGAATCTCATCGATCACATCATCATGCGAAAGGGATTGATTCAGGGAATCAAGTATCCCCATTTCGCCGAACACATAGGCTTGTTTATGGCGCGGACTCTGGGCATGACCTCCGATCTGGTGCTGGATTACCGCGCCAAGAAGGTCGAAGTAGCGCGTTTCATCAATCCTGAACTGTGCAAGATCACCGAAGACCTGATCTTCACGGAGCCGTATCGCCAGACCGAGCGCAACCGCTTCCACGCGGAATTGGAACCGCAGGTGGTCGCGCTTCAGGCGGATACCGGTTTGCATCTGGAAGTGGCGCAGCTCAAAGAGAAATTCATGACGCAGGCCCAGGCGTTGGTGCATGGCGATCTTCACACGGGCAGCATCATGGTCAACCAGACGGATACCTACGTGATCGATCCTGAGTTTGCCTACTACGGCCCGATGGGCTTCGATGTGGGGGCGGTCATCGGCAATCTGCTGCTGAACTATGCCGCCCATGAGGTTCGCACTACCGATCCTGAAAAGCGCGCCGATTTCCGCACCTATCTGACCGATACCATCATTCAGGTCTGGCAGGTGTTCGTCCGTGAATTCCAGCCGATCTGGGATCGCGCTGATGTGATCGATATGCCGCGTTTGTACCAGCAGGATTATATGCGGCGTGTCCTCCAGGATACAGTTGGCTTCGGCGCCTGCAAGATGATGCGCCGCGTGATCGGACTGGCGGGAGTTGAGGACATTCGCGGCATCGAGAGTGTGAAAGATCGAACTACAGCCGCGAGCCTTGCCCTGAACATCGCCGTGTCGATGGTGAAGGCAAGGCATCACATCACACGGATTGAAGAGGTGGTGGAGATGGCAACCGCCGCGCGTCCGAGTATGTGATGTCAGGTTGCTCGTCTTACCGTGGGCGGGCAGCGCGTTCGGGTTCCGCGCTCAGCAAGAGAGGGCGCAAGTGGGCTGCGCCGAGGACGGCTTCTACCACGCCACCTCCGACTGCCAGTGACTTATCCGAGATGGTGAAGCAGGCCTCACGCTGAATACGGGGATCGAGATCGCCGATCTTCATGCCAACCTGGACGTAAACCCGGTGGTGGATGAGTCCCCGCAGAACGCCTGCGAATGGGGCTGTGATGGGGCTACCGTTCACTTCGGCGATAATCTGACCGGCGGCAATCGAGTCGCCAATGGCTGCCCGCGCGGAAACGTACCCCTCCACTGGGGCACGAAGGACGCGCGTATCGGTTTTGCCCTCAATGGAACCGGGCGTACCTGTGTCGGGTTCGGCGCTGCCCTGGAGGATGACACGACCGAGGTTGTGGCCGCGGTTGGTTTCGATGACGGCGTGGCAGTCGGTTCCGGCGTTGAAACCCGGCCCCAGTCCGATGACCAACGGTGCATCGGACAGCCGCGTGTCCAGGTTGACCTTCGCCATGCGGGCATCGACGATCACGGTTGGGCGCAAACTCTGTATGGAGGCGCGGTCGGGGTCGATGAGTACCGGAATTCTGCCTTGTTGAAGGACGATGAGGGCGCGTTCTGATGAATCGACCAGATGGGCGGTGATGCCTTCCACTGTGAATTCGTTTTCGTAAACTGCGTTGCCGTAGCTGACGGTGCGCCGGACGAACAGGGGAGCAGCCAGTTCGGTCACGACGACAGGAAAGCCCGCCCGCGATAAGCGGTAAATGGCTCCGCTGGCGAGATCACCACCGCCGAGTACCAGCACCATGACCTGTTTGAACAGAAACGCGCTCATAGCCCCTCGATCTACCGAAAAACCTGTTTGTCTCATTGAAGTCAGCCATTCAGAACAGGCGCAAGTGTGAACAGATTGAGTCCATTCGTCAATAGTTCACAATCGAACAGGTTACGGAACCATCAGGATTCGTTAAACTAGAACGCCAAGTTGGAATAGAGGATTACGCGGAAGACAGGGACATCGGTTCTCTCGAAGCCGCAGGGAGATAGCCAATATGATTAAAGCCTATCACCGTCCGGCAAGCATCGATGAGGCGCTGAGGCTGTTGAGCCGGACGGGAATTCACACAGCGGTGCTGAGCAGTCGTTCGCTGGTGGATGCGCGGCTGGATGATACCGTAGATGAAGTGGTCGATCTTCAGGCCGTGGGGCTGCGCCAGATCATCCCTGGAAGTGCCGGCCTGACCGTCGAAGCGTTGGTGACACTTCAGCATCTTGTCGAGATGCCGAGTCTCACGCAAACACTGAGAGAGGTCATCCACGCCGAAGACTCCTACTCAATGCGGAATATGCGGACGATCAGCAGTGTGATCCTTTCGGCGGATTGCGAGAGTCAGCTTCTGGCCGCGCTGCTGGCCTGTGATGCCATCGTTACTGTTCAGGATGTGCAGGGTAGACGGCAGGTTTCGCTGGGGGACTTTCTTGATGATACCCAGGTGGCTTTGGCCGGTGGACTGATCACGGCGGTGACGCTGCAAACGGATGGCCGTATGGCAGCATCACGGGTTGCCCGCACCCCAGCGGACAAGCCTATCGTGGCGGCGGCTGCGCGGCGGCTTGGTGACGGTACGCTACGGGCTGCGCTGTCCGGTGTGGCGAGTGTCCCCGTGCTAGTCGATCCCGCAGAGGTGGATCGGCTCAGCCCACCCGGCGATTTCCGTGGATCAAGCGCCTACCGGTTGGACATGGCGAAAGTCCTCATGCAGCGTGTTCTGGGCGAGTTGGAGTCGGCATCATGAAAATCACGGTCACGATCAACGGTGTACAGAAGAGCTTCGAGTGCCAGCCGCATGAGACGCTGATGCGCGTCCTCCGGCGGGAGGGATACTTCAGCGTGCGTTTCGGCAGTGATACCGGAGAAACCGGAGCCGCCGCGCTGCTCCTGGATGGCGAGATGGTCAATTCCGACATTATGCTGGCGGCGCAGGCCGATGGGCATCACATCGAAACGATTGAAGGATTGTCACGCGGGACGCAGCTTCATCCGATTCAGGATGCTTTTGTGCGGACAGGGGCGATCCAATCGGGTTACGCAACCCCGGCCATGATTCTGGCGGCCAAGAGCCTGATCGAGCGGAATCCCAATCCCACGGAGGCCGAAGTCCGGGATGTGCTGTCGGGCATCCTCGACCGGGAGACAGGATACGTCAAGCCCGTACTGGCGGTGTTGGAAGCGGCGGCTGTGATGCGGGGCGAAGCACCCTCAGAGATTACACCGAACATCCTCACGCCGATCACCCTGCCGGATCGTGACAGCGAGGTGTTCGATTACGGAACCGACTCCGGCGATGACTCCTGGGGTGGCAGTGGGGATACCGCTGTTCGGACGAAGCGGCTGCCGAGATTCATCGTTTCGCCGGAAGTGCCGGAAACCAGCGTGGTCGGCAAGCCAGAAGTGAAAGTGGACGCGCTCAAGCTGACCAAAGGCAATCCGGCTTTCGTGGATGACATCGAGATGCGTGGGATGCTCTATGCCGCGCTGCTGACCAGTCCACATGCTCATGCCCTCATCCTCGACATCGATGACCGTGAGGCGCGGGCGATACCAGGGGTTCAGGCGGTGCTGCACTACAAGAATGTGCCGCGTGTGCGCTACGCTTCCGGTGGGCAGAGCTACCCGAATCCCAAGCCCTACGATCAGGTGAGCTTCGACAACAAGGTTCGCTATGTGGGGGATCGGGTGGCGGTGGTGGCCGCTGAGTCGCCGGAGATCGCAGCGGAGGCGCTGAAGCATATTCACGTCAGCTACGAGGTGCTGCCAGCGATCTTCGACGAGAATGACTCGATGAAGGAGGGCGCACCTATCATCCATGACGAACCGGATATGGAGGGCGCTTACGATGCCGCACACAACATCTCGCACCACATCCACGCGGAAGTGGGCGATGTCGAGCAGGGGTTCCGGCAGGCGGATCAGGTCTTCGAGCAGACTTTCTATGTGCATCAGGTGCAGCAGGTTCCCATCGAGCCGCACATCTGCATCGGCTGGTGGGACTCCGATGAGCGGCTGAATCTGCGGACTTCGACGCAGGTTCCTTTCCATGTTCGGCGGATGGTCGCGCCGCTGCTGGGGCTGCCTGTCAAGCGCATCCGGGTCATCAAGCCGCGGATCGGCGGCGGCTTCGGAGCCAAGCAGGAGATGCTGATCGAGGACATCGTGGGGCATCTGGTCATTGCCACCGGGAGGCCGGTACGGTTCGAACTGACCCGGCAGCAGGAATTCGTGTCCAGCCGCACCCGTCACCCGCAGACCATCCAGTACAAGACCGGGGTCGATAAGAGCGGCAGGTTGGTCTCGCAGGAGATGATCGTCATCGGCAACACCGGCCCGTATGCTACGCATGGGCTGACCGTACAGACGGTGACCGGACTGCGCGGGCTGAGTTCGTACAACTGCCCCAACAAGCGCTTCGACTGCAAGGTGGTCTACACCAATATTCCTGTGCCCGGAGCGTATCGGGGCTACGGAGCACCGCAGGCTCTCTTCGCGCTGGAAGCGCACATGGAAGATGTAGCCCATCGTTTGGGGATGGATGTGATCGAATTCAAGCGGATGAACTGGGTGAATGTGGGCGATCCGCTGGACATCGCGCCGCATCTGGGAGAAGGGGAGGCGGAGGTCACGACTGTGCCCGTGATCCGTTCGAGCGGCCTGGAGCAGTGTGTCCTTCAGGGGATGCAGGCGATCCACTGGCACCGGCGGGATGATCCTTCCTGGAAGCTCGACCCGGATCGTCCGCATATCCGGCGCGGGCTTGGGTTTGCGATGTGTATGCACGGGACGGCCATTCCGGGGCTGGATATGGGCGGAGCGAGCATCAAGATCAACGACGACGGGTCATTCAACCTGCTGGTGGGGGCGACCGATCTGGGCACAGGCTCGGACACCGTGTTGGCCCAGATCGCGGCGGAGGTGCTGGGTGTTCCGGTAGCGGACATCATCATCTATTCATCGGATACGGATATGACTCCGTTCGATACGGGGGCGTATGCTTCCAGCACGACCTATATTTCGGGCACGGCCGTCATGCGAGCGGCTGAACAGGTGCGCGAGCAGATCAAGGAACGGGCCGGGCTGATGCTGAAGCTGAACGATTGGAGCGGCGTCGTGCTGCGCGACCGTCAGGCTATCGCACCGGATGGGCGGCGGGTTTCGCTGAACGCTATCGCCCTGCATTCGCTCCACCAGCTAGATCAACGGCAGATCATGGCGACGGCTTCGTATGTCTCGGCGGAATCCCCACCGCCGTTCGCGGGGCAGTTCGCCGAGGTCGAGGTGGACATCGAGACCGGGCAGGTCACGGTCAAGAAGCTGGTGATGGCCGTGGACTGCGGCGTGGCGATCAACCCGATCACGGCCAGCGGGCAGGTCGAAGGCGGGATGACCCAGGCGCTGGGATACGGGCACTGCGAGGAGATGGTCTACGACGCAGAGGGACGGATGGTCAACGCGCAGCTTGGACCGTACAAAATCTACCGCGCGGACGAGATGCCCGAACTGGAAGTCATCCTGGTGCAGACGCATGAACCGAGCGGGCCGTTCGGGGCGAAGGCCGTAGCCGAAATCCCCAAAGACGGTGTGGCTCCCGCACTCCGCAACGCGATCCTGGATGCGACCGGGGTGCAGATCAACCGGATTCCGTTCACGCCGGAACGGGTGTGGGCCGCTCTGCGGAACTCCAACAGATGATATTGAGATACAGCGGGGACGATCCGTCTCTGCTGTATCTTTTTGAGCAGCGACCAAAACAAAGCGATTCACTGGGCGTCATCAACAAACAAGCTGCTGAATATTAGTAGATGGATTATAGCTATACAAGATACCACGTGACTTGTCGCAAATGGCGGCAATGGCGTCAGTGCCGTCAGGGTTGGAAACGCCTGTTTGTGTCAGCGAGGGAAGAAAAATTAGGTCTTGATATTTTACATTCGATAGACAAATGCGGTGATCGATGCGAAACGATAAGAATGAGAATGTGAGAATCTTGAGAATCGCCGGTGCAGCCGATAGCCTTTAGCTTTTAGCGGATCGCCAGAGAAGACGAATCGTCCGAAATGTCGGACATGCCGGACGGACAAATTGGCACAAATGGCGGCAATTTCGGCAATGGCAAAATGGCAATTGTGTGCCAAAACCCTTGCATGTAAGCCGCGGAATGCCAGAAGTGCTGCAAATACCGCAAAAGCTGCACATGCAAATCGCGCGAATTGTTGCAATTGCGCCGCCAGACACTCAAGTGATCTGGCTGCCGAAAAGCCATGTCTACTGAAGGGACAGCAGAAACAGATGGCTGATCGATCACCGGTTCCCGATCTGGCCTGCGTGGGCGTTTTTGTTGCGGCAATTTCGGCAGTTGCGGAAGGGCAAACTGCGGCAACGTCCTTACATGTAAGGAAAAGTTGTTGCAGTTGTTGCAGCCGGTGCAGTTGCAATTGCGTGAATCCTGCAACTGCAAGGGGATGCGATATTTGCAGACGATAGGTTGTAAAGGTGCGGCGGGGTAGGGCGCGATGCAGATGACATCCCCTCCCCCGGCCCCTCCCCGCTTCGCAAGGAGGGGAGTCAATCTCAATACCATTACGGTAGCACAAAATGGGATGGTTAGGGTGACATTTTGTCTACTCTTGTGACATAAAATTGGAGAGAAGAATATTTAACCGCAAAGACGCAAAGAACGCAAAGAGAAGAAAAACGAACCGCCATCCCAAATGAGGTTTGACAGGCAAGATCGGTACTGGGCGGGCGGACATGCGGGCGAAGACGCCCTTAGTCCGCCCCTACGAACCACGCTATTCGTTACCGAACATGCTCGTGAAAATTCATAATGGACTTCCTTCGGTCGAAGAAGGCCGTCCCTACCGACCCGTTCATGTTTCTACGATAGCACAGAATGGGGTGGAAAGGGTGACATTTTGGAAAACCATTTGGTGTCTCATGAATGCTTGCATAACGCTTCTCTCAAGGTTGGAGAATCATAACTGTAGGAATCAGGGATTAGGGGTTGGGGATTAGGGAGGACGGAAAGAGTTGAGAGGGTACATTTCATCTTCCTGGTAGGCGCGTCTTTCCTGGTGTGGGTAGAGGGCTTGACACGTCAAGCCCCTACGGGGACGCGGTAGGGGTTTCATTGACAGTCGGTGATAATTCTGGACGAGGGATGTCCGGTTGATGTGGGATGGTGGAAGATGTCGATGCCAGTCGATTATGTCGAACGGGTTTATGCGGGCGTTCTGGGCAAGATCATCGGGGTGTACCTGGGGCGACCTTTCGAGGGGTGGTCGTATGAAACGATCATGGAGCGACTGGGCGAGATCAACGGGTACGTCCATGACAAGCTGCATGTGCCGCTGATCGTGACGGACGATGATCTGTCCGGCACGTTCACCTTCATCCGGGCGCTGGAGGACTATGGCAGCGGGGTGACGCCGGCGCAGATCGGTCACACCTGGCTGAACGCGATCATCGAGGAGCAGACGATCCTGTGGTGGGGCGGGATGGGCAACTCGACGGAACACACGGCCTATCTGCGGCTGAAGGCGGGGATCGAAGCGCCACGGAGCGGCTCAGAGGCGCTGAACGGGAAGGTGGTCGCCGAGCAGATCGGGGCGCAGATTTTCATCGACGGTTGGGGGATGGTCGCGCCGGGTGATCCTGAACGGGCGGTGGACTTCGCCCGGAGGGCTGGGAGCGTCAGCCATGATGGAGAAGCGATTTATGGGGCGCAGGTCATCGCGGCGATGGAGGCGCAGGCTTTCGTCGAGCCTGATCTGGGGAAGCTTATCGATACCGCGCAGGGATTGATCCCGCGCAACTCGGTCATCTCGCGGATGATCGATGACCTGCGGGCATGGCGCGGGGAAACGGCAGATTGGCACACTGCGCGGCGGTGGCTGGTGGAGCGGTATGGGTATGAGCGGTACGGCGGCAACTGCCACATCGTGCCGAATCATGGCTTGATTATCCTGGCGCTGCTGTACGGAGACGACGATTTCCAGAAATCGCTGATGATCGTCAATACAGCGGGATGGGATACCGACTGCAATTCGGGCAATGTGGGGTGTCTGCTGGGGATCAAGAATGGGCTGGCCGGGATCGACGGCGGCCCAGACTGGCGCGGGCCAGTGGCCGACCGGCTGTATCTGCCGACGGCGGACGGCGGGCGGTCGATCACAGACGCGGCGCGGGAGGCGTACTGCATCGCCAATCTGGGACGCAGGCTGCAATCGCTGGAACCGCTGGCTCCTAAAGGCGGCGCGCGCTTCCACTTCGAGCTGCCGGGGTCGGTGCAGGGCTTCGTGAGCGAAGACTCGCCGGAGGCGGGTGGGATCGTCGGGCTGGAGAATGTGGCGGGCTTCAGCGAATCGGGCAGTCGATCCCTGGCGATCCGTTATCGTGGGTTGGCTGAGGGACAGGTTGGCCGGGTGGAGACCGCGACCTTCATTCCATCACACGATGTCGCTCGAACCTTCGAGCAGCACGGCTACAGGCTGCTGGCTTCGCCCACGCTCTATCCGGGGCAGACGATCCACGCGCGGGTGGTCGCCAGCCCGGAGAATTCCAGCCCGGTTCAGATCAGGCTATCTGTGAAGCATTACAATGCTGCTGATGAATTCAACGTGCTTCACAGCGACCCACAGGACATTGATCCGGGCGGGACGAGCGTAGTCACATGGACTGTGCCAGATACGGAGGGCTATCCGACTGCCTGGGTTGGCATCGAGATCGAGGGCGAGGGCGGACAGCCGGGCAGCGTGTATCTGGATTATCTGACGTGGGACGGGACGCCGGATGTGATCCTTGACCGTCCAGCCGAGCGGGAACGGAATCGACTGGCCGGGGTTTCCGGCCCGCGGATGTGGAAGATGGCGTGGGTCAACGGTCTGGACAACCGGGAACTTCGTGACCATGCCGATAACTGGCCGGAGGCCTACCGCCTGATTCAGAACCGGGGGCGCGGTTTGCTGATGCAGGGGACGCGGGAGTGGACGGATTATCAGGTGACGGCGCGGCTGACGCCGCATCTATGCCGGGCGGGCGGGGTGGCGGTACGGGTTCAAGGGATGATGCGCTACTACGCGCTGCTGGTGGACGCGGATAAAGCCCGTCTCATCCGGGCGTTTGAAGGGCAGGATCGGGTTCTGGCGGAACGGGATACGGGCTGGAGGCTCGGTCAAACCTACGAACTCAACCTACAAGTTCGGGGGAATCACCTGATCGCGGCTATCGATGGGCAGGTCATTCTTGAAGCGGACGACCCGGAACAGCTTTTCAGCGGCGGTGGAATCGGACTGGTGTGCGAAGAGGGGCGGATCGGCTGCGATCATGTGGAAGTACGGCCGATCTCGGCGCGTCAGTAGCGCGGGACGGCTCGACCGGAGACGACGTTCTCCTGAATTTCCTGGATGGCATCGGGGCGGAGGATGTCGGTCAGGACGACCTGGGTGGCGACATCGTGGGCGTTGACGAGCATGACGGCTATGGTGTCGCGGCCGCCGAGGAGTGCCTGCACTTTGGGTGAGAGCGGGCGCGAGGTGGCTTCTTTGCTGTGGAGCCGCTCCAGGTGATCGGCATCGGAGATAGCGGCATCGACGGAACTGCGCTCCAGATTCAGATCACTCAAGGTGTAGGGAATCTGCTGGAACTCGACCTCCCGATCCGCGAATTCCAGTTCGGTGATGTATTTGACATCGAACGAGTCGTAGTCGATGCCAACCACGAGGGGGCGGCCTTCGGGTGGCTGCTGGTTTCGGAAGAAGACGCGGTGATCGGTGACGAAGGTCTGGGGTGGCAGGCGCAGGATGGCCTTCGTTTCGGGCAGATCCAGCGAGTCGGCGGTGAGCGCGGAAACGACCACAGCATGGCACAGCCCGGTCTTGAGGGCGTTGATGCGGTTGAATGAGCCGCGAATGAAGATGAGGTAGGTCTCGACGCCGGCATTGTTGAGGAGGGAATAGATGGCGGTCGCCAGCCCTTCGCCTTTGGGGTAGGAGGGCAGGGTGAGGGCGATCACCATCGGCCGGCTGGCGACGATGCTCCACAATTTGCCGATGGATTTACTTTCGAGGAATGAACCCAGGCGACCGCGGCGGTTCAGCGTGATGGCTCCCATCTCTTCGATGAGGTTGAGGGTGGTGGATACGGAGCCGAGGCTGACGCCGAACTGTTCGGCCAGGTCACGCGCACTGAGCAACTGAGTGCCCGGCTGGAGCGGCATCAGATAACTGGCGAGGCGCTTATCGAGTTCGGAAAAGAAACGCTTCGGGCTGACCAATCCTTCATCCTCGGCGCGTCACGGTACTATATGTTCTGATTATAGGGGGCGATGATTTGGATGGAAAGTGCGCGGGAGGATGAAAATCCAATGCAGATTCTAACCGCTGAGACGCAGAGAACGCAGAGAAATACGGAGGGAGTGGGGGGATATACAGAGCAGCTGTTCATGAAAGGGAGTTACAACACAAAGGGATGAAAATGGGCGGGGCGAGTCGGCGGGAGGTCGCCGAGGGATGAAATCC